>DAOVFD010000011.1 GCA_030668565.1 Microcaldota archaeon | reverse complement strand
AGATAGACTGTGAAAAACTTGCGAAACTTACTGAAGGCTTTTCAGGTGCAAATATAGAATTTATCTGTAAAGAAGCTGCACTTAAAAAGTTCAATGATAGTATTGCAAAAGGAAAAGAGATCAAAGTTTGCACTGATGACTTTATAGAGGCAATTAATGAATTAAGAAAGAGGAAAACGGATGTAGAAAGATGGCAGGATACAATTAAAAAATATCATCTTGATATCGAATCCTTTCCAGATATTATACCGTTCAAATCAAATAAGAAAGGTAGTTCTGGAAGAATGTTTGGGTGAACTTCAATGGGCGAATCAAAAAAAGAGATAGAAAAGAAGAAAATAGCATCGAGGGGAGTCCCTTCCTCCGAAAGCCTTTATTTTCCTTCATATAACAGCAGCGGAGTCAGGAGATTCCAGGACAACACTGAAATGCCAACAAGGAATCTCTGGAGTCTTGAGGAGGTGGTCAATTTTGTTTTTCCAAAGAAATATCAGGAAAAATATCATGAAATTGCCGTAAAATTCCTGAAGCTTCTTACCCGGAAGGTGCGCCTCAGGGGAAGCGAATTATCATCATTTGTCAGCGAAAACAAAATCTCAAAGGCGACATTCTACAACAGGGTGCTTCCGAGGCTCCGCAGGGTGGGCATAATAAAAATAGAAAGGGAAACCCTGGTTCCGGTCGAAGGAAAGAGAAAATACAGGCCGATGAGGGTATCCTTAAGCAAAACATTTGGGAACTATTTAATGAAGATAGGGGATTCGTGGCTTGCGGTTGTGGACGATGCCAGAAGCAGGGAATAAATTATTTCTTTTCCTCATCCCCGACTCTTAACCCATCATATGCAGCAATAACCTTCACTTTGCTTTCCTTTGCTATCCTTTCAGCCTCTTTTTTCGGGCCTGCGCGGAGCATTTTCATTCCCATATGCGTTATAACTGCAAGTTTTGGCTTTGCATCCTTCAAAAGCTTAACAACATCCACACTTGTCATATGACCGGGATACGGGTCTTCAGCAGGTTTCATACAATTTATTATCAGATAGTCACAACCCCTGTACTTCTTTCCGATTCCCCTGTAATATTCGGTATCTCCCGTGTATCCTATGACTTTCCCGTCTATTGAGAGTTTAAATCCGAAAGCATCCTCAATATCGTGTTTCGCTTCTATTATTTCGATTTCAAATTCCCCTTTTTTAGTTTTGAACTTTTTCTTCTGGTCCCATTTTGCCCTGTATACCTCATCTACCTTTCCCTGATGATACAGCGTTATTGTTCTGTCATGATTTCTGCCACCATCAACAGCTCTTTTCGAGACTATTAATATCCCCCTTTTCTTGAGTGCATGCTGTGACATTCCCTCTATCATAACATCGGCATCGTTACAGTGATCGATATGGGAATGCGTTACTATAACTGCATCGAGTTTCAGGGGCTTCTGCCTGAAGCGGATGGAATTTGTAAGCGCTCCCGGCCCAGGATCAACATGAATATTCGCACTTTCGGAATTAATCCGGAATCCGCCGGTGCCGCGCAACTGTATGAGGAGGTTTATCCGTCCGCCCCCTGTTCCTATGAATATTATTTCAACCATGCTGTTTTAACCGGGCCGAATTCTTTTAAACAGTGCGGGAGAAACTGTTTCATGTGGTTGGTTATTCTTGCTATATTGTTTATCCTGCTCTTCGGAGGGCTTATCTGGTCAGTATTAAAACATTCGCTCAAATTCACCTGGGCACTGTTGATAAACGCGGTTCTCGGCCTGATTACGATATTCCTGCTCAATTTTCTTGGTTTTGGTATTCCCATAAACCTTATAACAATAATTATATCCGCAATATTCGGTCTTCTGGGAGTTACTGTCCTTGCGGTTCTTGCACTTTTAGGGATATTATGAATCAGATCTTGAGTTTTTTTCTGTATTTCAGATAAGTTGCATAGTCAATGTACCTTTTGTCTTCAAGATAGCTTTTCACACTTGATGCCTTTCCTCTTTTCTCCTCAATCCCGTCAGTTACTCTTATTGAAAACGAGTCGCTTCCTGCTCCGCTTCCGAAAGATGTTGCGAGGATTCGCTGTCCTGGTTTTGCAACATCCAGAATGGCACTCAATCCGAGAAGTGTTGCCCCGGAATAGGTGTTTCCCACGACAGGAACAACAAGGCCGTCTTTCAGTTTTTCAGCAGGAATCTCAAGCTTTTTGGCTGCCTGTTTCGGGAATTTGGCATTAGGCTGATGGAATACGAAGTAATCATAGTCTGAAATTTTTGTTCCCGTTTTTTCAAGCAGTCCCTTTGTTGCACTGAGCACATGCTTAAAGTATGCAGGTCCCCCTGTGAACCTTCCGCCATGCGATGGATATTCAGCACCCTGCCGTCTCCAGAAATCAGGGGTATCGGTTGTAAATGAAAAACTATCCTCAACAACAGCGAGGGATTCCTTTTCAGGACCTGTTATGAATGCCGCACCACCAGATGCAGCCGAATATTCAAGGGCGTCACCAGGTCTTCCCTGTGCGGTATCCGCCCCCACTGTCATACCATATTCTATCATCTTGCTGTCCACCATTGAGAGTATTATCTGGAGTCCTGCAGTTCCTGCCTTGCACGCGAATTCCAAGTCAGCTGCAGTAAGATTCGGTGTTGCACCTATCGCCTCAGCCACTATGGTTGCAGTCGGCTTTACGGCATAGGGATGGGATTCGCTTCCCACGTAAAGTGCACCAAGTTTTTTTGGATTTATCCCTGCCCTCTTTAGTGCATCAAGAGCCGCCATTGTAGATATTGTTGAGGTATCCTCGTCCAGCCCGCCTACTGCCTTCTCAATTATACCAAGTCCTTTTTCTATTCTTTCAGGTTCTTCTCCCCATACCTTTGCTATTTCAGCAGTTTTTATCCTGTATTTTGGAATATAAGCGCCGTAACCGACTATTCCCGCCATCAGCTTCACCCTTTTTTCTTTCCGAAGAAGAAAGACGCTGCAAACGCGCCCATTATCAGAATCGCCAGAATGAAGAGTATGAATCCAAGATTAAGTTCCCTGCTTTTGACTACAATCGGCTCGGATTCTGAAAGAACGTCCTCAAGACTGAATGTGACCCGCGAATATTCCACGTCGCCATTTGCTTCACCAGCACTGGCAACGAATATCTCTCCCTGCATCTCAATTACATAGGCAATCCCGAGCTGCGAATCTCTCATCAGTTTTGCCATCTCCGCATTTTCTTCTTTATTGCTGAGGTCTATCGCCCTGCCACTCTGGTCGGTATAATCTGAAAGCCCTGCTGCAACAAGCACTTCACTTAGTTTCTTCATAAATCTGTCAGTGGGTATTTTGTTTACCTCAAGCGTATATTCTATGTAGGGCAGGCCGTATGACGTTTCGAACTGGTAATAACCGTCTTTAAGCTGGAAGTTTTCTGTAAGTTTCAGTTTGCCTTCCGAATAGCTGCATCCAAGGGAACTGTCCCCTCTGCATGCCCGTTCCACTTTCTGCAGGGCATCCTCCCCAAACAGGCCCAGAAACAGGTTTGCATCCTCTTCCCTTGTAATTACCGAATCTCCATCCAAATCCATTGTCTGTTCGTAAGTCTGGTATATGCTGCCCGTAAGCAACAAAAGCATAACAGCTATTACAGCCTGAGCCATTTTCATAATCATACCACCTTAACCAAATTAGCGGGGATAAGCTTTATATAGTTTCATTTCAGGGCTCCGTCGATGAGCGTTTATCCTCTGTAAAGTTCTGCCATCTCACCTATCCCCCCTTCAATATTCCTGGAATGGAAACCAAGTTCCCTCCTGGCCTTGTTGCAGTTGAAGCATCTGTCACTGCCAAGAATCGCAATATGCTCTCTTGTAATCTCAGGAGGTTTCCCGCCGAACCTGATTTTCAGTTCACCCATCCACGCAACAAAATCCACAAGCGCCACAGCCACTTTTTTCTCAGGTTCCCCAACTCCGAGTTTTCTGCACGCTATTTTGTATATCTCTTCCTGGGTTCTGCATTCCCCGGCAACAACATAGGTTCCTTTTCCTTTGTAAACAGCCGCTGCAAATGCTCCTGCCACATCATCCACATGCACGAAGGATAGCCTGTTTTTTCCATCCCCGATAATCCTCATTTTTCCTTTTTCAAGAAGTTTCAGGACATGAAAATAATCATTGAATCCAGGCCCGTAAACGGTTCCTATCCTTAATATCACATGATTATCGTGCTTCCCCACGAGCTTCTCTGCCTCATACTTGCTTTTTGCATATTCGGTATCAGGATTTGCAGGAGTATTCTCATCCGCAGGAATATCAACAAGCTTTTTTCCGTAAACGGATACTGTGCTTGCAAAAACAATTCTCGCATTTTCAGGAATAGCATCAAGAAGTTTTTTCGTCAACCCGTAATTCGTTTCCCACAAATCTTTCTTGTCATAAGTCTTTACGGAACCCGCGATATGAATAAGAACAGAAGCACCACTCAACTTCTCTTTCAGTTCCTCAACACTGGAAAAATCGGCTACAATCTCGTTTACCAGTCCGCTTCTTCTCCTTACCAGTGGAATTGCCTCGGGAATCCTCCTTAAAACGGCTTTACCTATTCTTCCGGTTGCACCGGTAAGAAATATTTTACCCTTCATATTTCTTCTTTATCTCCTGCATCCTTTTGTCAATTTCCTTTTCTGCCTCAAGCCTCTCGAACTCATAACTTTTCATATCCACGCTCATTCCTCCGGCAAGAAGTGGATGAACTTCATTTACCTTTTGGTATATCTTCTGCGCAACGCTTCTGTAATCCGGATGTCCCTGCTGAGTGCTCCTCAGCTCACAGAAATGATAAACCTCCCTCAGATTCATTGTCATCTGCCACCTGAGATTATATGCCAGCGGAACAACGTACTGCGCTTCCTTCGGATATTTCTTTGAAATCTCTTCATAAGCATTCTTTGCTACTTCCATGGAATCCCTGAAATCGCTCTCATATCCAGCATCCGCCAAATCTTTCGGCATCTTGTATCCCAGATGCGTTGTGAGCGGTTCCCTCTGCTGCGTAAGTATCCTGTGCCTGTGAATATCACGATAAGCCCCGAAGTTCGAGCATATTTCAAAGGTATAATAAACGCGTTCGAATCCCCTTCCCGGCTTATGCCTCCTGTTTTTCCTTTCGCCCACGTATCTCCTGATCATCTTTCTCTTATCCTCTTCACTGAGGTTTTTGGCATAGTTTTCCAGTTCTTCGAGCGTCATTTTTGTATATGGATAGAGCGCAGCCGCGATGACCTTGTAATAAGCATCCGAATCATAATCAACAAGCGTGACCTCCTCATATTTCCTGCTGTCAGAAAGGCCCTCAGCCGTCTTTTCCATATCCTGTCTTACACCGGATAGATATTCACCCATCATCTTGCCGAACTTCCCGCTCGCCCTTTTCACGAATGAGGGAATTATCGTCTTCAGTTCATTTTCCATATTACCCGCAAGATTTTTCATTTCAGCAAGTTCATCCGCATATAATTTCGTTATAAGATATTCAAATCCTCTCCCGTTTCCGAAAAATCCCATGTTGGTAAGTGTTGAAGCAGGAAGAAGTCCCCTGAGTATGTCACAGGTCTTTGCCCTTACCGTTGCCTCATATCCTCTCTCGCTAAGCCCCTCTTCCTTTGGCATTCTCTCCTTCACGTATTCAGCTATCTTGGGAATCAGTTTTGCATATGTCTCAAAGGAGTGGTCGCAACTTGTAATATAAACTTCGGCAACCTCACTTTCCATAAGCTTCGGTTCCCTGTAATAAAGCCATTTACCATCAACTTTCTTGTCAAAATAAACGTATCTTGTTGATTTTTCAAGAGGAGACAGTCCGATTCTTGCATCTTCGAGTATCTTTGTAGCAACAATAGAAACATTCTCAAGCGCCAGATGCGCTCCTGCAAGTTCTGCAACAGAATCATCACCAAACCCGACAAGAACCCTGTCATAAAATTTCTCTGCTTTCTCTGTTGCCACTATTTCGCTTACACCCTCTTTGGGAAGGCTTTTCAGCAAATCCTCAAAATCCAGTTCTTTGCTGAGTATGAAATCATCCAGCAACACTCTCCTAAGACTCTTTGAACTCCTGCTGTATTTTGAAAATAAAGCACCCTTCACAACCTCCGGAAGATTTCGAAGTACAAACACGTCCTTGTCAAAATTGCTGACAAAAGGCATAAGCAGTGTTTTCTCTTTATCCGTAAACTCCTCCATAATCTCCACGCTCGCACCTGAATTTAATGGGTGATTAATAAAAACATAGCGCTGAAGCACATTTATAAGCATAATCTCCTAAATACTATAACATGAGAGGGAAGAGAAGAAGTCTTATTACCAGTGAAAAGAAGAGAATGGAACGCGGAATGCGCAATTTGCTGGAGAAGAAACCATTGGACCCGGAAATCAATGCCCATGGGAAGCAGCTTTTCAGAGTAAAATTTCCGAAAATTGATTTGACTACCCGGCAGGGTAGAAACGAGGCAATACCCGTCTTTTACAGGGGAATTGAGTTTATGGCCAACGACATAGTAAAGGGTCTGGCGACCAGATACAGTAATGAGGATATTACTGATTTTGCCAAGGAATTGACCGAAAAACTTTCAAACGTCCTTACACTGGACCTTTTCGAAAAAATCGATAAAGAACACTGGCTCAAGCTTCCGCAGGAAACCAAAAATATTCTCATTGGAAAAATGGCCGCAGGTACAGTAAAACAGCTTGTTAAAGGAAAAAACGAAAAAATATTTGTTATTGACAGCGTCAGGCTGGAACTCTTCTATATGAAAGATTCCAGGAGTGCAACCGTTTTAAGGAAGAAAACCAAACGGCTTGGCAGTGAATATCTGTCCAGAATCAGGAAAGCCGAGCTTGAGAAGCAACTATCATCTTTTGGAAAAATAGAATAAATGCAAGCAAAATGCAGGGAGAAGGGTTCGAACCTTCGAAGGCACTAAGCCATGGGGTGTCTTCGAGCCCGACTCATTCTTCCTCAAGGCTTTTTCCGAGGTTTTTGCCCTGAGTTTATAGGAGTCAAAAAGCTCTCCTAAACCCCACCCGTTTGACCACTCCGGCATCCCTGCAGAAAACCCTACTTCTGTTTTTCTTATGTGGGTTTCTCTACTTCGCTAAGGAACTTCGTTCCTTGCGCACCATGTCCAAAGGACATGATTGTCGACCTGAGTATGAACTTATTTTTTCTTTTCCAGATATTCCAAAGCCTCTTCAGGACCTTCAACAAGTTTGTCAAAGAATTCAGAAGGCTTGAACATCGTTATTTTTCCTTCCAGTCTTTTTTCAAGTTCAACTACTGCGATTTCCCTTATTGAAAGCTTTTCATCGCGGAATTTTCTTATTCTCTCAAGTTTTGTTTTAATATCTACGGCATTGAGTTCGTTGACTATGTAAATATCATCACGTTCATCCAGAGCGACGTCAGAAGAGAGAAGTCCCTCCTTCAATGTCCCTTTCAGCTTTATCAGCACAATTGCATCCTTGTTTTGCTTATGCAATTCATCTATCTTTTCCCTTACTTGTTTCCTGACCTCATCTTCAGAAGAATTTTCAAAGTTCAGTTCCTCATGGAAAAACTTTCTGCATTCTATGGGAATGAATTCGGCTTTTCTTGCTTTTGTATCATAGATATAATATCCCTTCGGTTCTGTTTCATCTTTTTTCAGCTGCGTTATCACAGTGCTTCCGGGCGTCAGCACTTTCCCCGCAAGCTTCTCCATTCTTTTGTGAATATGTCCATTGATAATCAAATCAAACGGCAGACCCTCAAGAAAATCCAATGACAGTTCTTCCTCCTCTGTTCTCAGTATGTCCGATATTGTCTGATGGAGTACAAGTATCCTGAATGCGCCTTCTTCAGGTACAAAATCCCTGAGTGCTTTTTCCACAGCCGTCTTAGCATATCTGTCTGGTATGTTTCCTATTCCGAATATCTGTATCTTCTCCCCATTTTTCTCAAATACCTCAGAAGTTCCATGAAGATATTTGACAAGGTTGGCAGTGAGAAGCAACTGAACAGGATTGGTCATTTCCTTTGTCCTTCTTTCATGGTTCCCATAAATTGCAAAAACAGGGACTTTTATTTTTCCGAATAATTCCATCCCCTTCTGCAGCGTCTCCAGTTTCGGTATCCTTGTATCAAAGATATCCCCTGCATTTATTATCAAGTCGCATTTTTCAGCTGCACCAAACATAGCTCTCTCTGCTTGGACAAAAGAATCCTCCTCGAATCTGGGATATCCAAGATGATTATCGGCTACAATTCCTATCCTCATGGATATATTGAGGTTGAAAACATATTTAAAAAAGGAATGGTGAAAAGTTCTTATTGCGTTTTTTAGGGCTCGTAGCTCAGTCTGGTTAGAGCGTTCGTGCTTACGCGACGAAACTGATAATCAGACATTGGATATCGAAAGGTCGGGAGTTCAAATCTCCTCGGGCCCATTTTCTTTTTTTAGGTGTTCGGTGTCGCGTGTTCTGTGTCCTGTTTTAACGTCATAAAACCCAGTTCCAAAAGTAGTGCTATTTCTGCTGTTTTTCTTTAATTGGGTTTTTGATAATTGATGGGCCGAAACAAAATCAAGAGATGTTTGAATTAGGTTTAGATTTTCCGTGCATTCCTTATTTGAGTTTTTTGTTCATTTTGTCCAGAACAATGCCCAGTTGCTTGATTGCATCTGTTAGATCATAATAGACATCAACGCCCTTTTCCAGTTGGTTCATCTCAAGAGAATGACTGAAAAGGTCAATATCTAAGACACGAATACTATTCTTAGTTTCTAGTGGAGAAAAAACTATTCCGGGATTTCCGATCATTTGATGCAGTCTTTTCTTGTTCTTCGCTTTTTCTTCTAACCATTTGATAAGATTTGTACAAACAGTCCGATAAAACAGATTTACATCCTTCTCATTTCCTTCCAGAACGACTTCAACACGACCATCAGGGAGGTTGAATACCCCCCCTTTAGTAAATCCAGCATGTATCAGTTTTTCAGTTAGAAGAAGCCTACAACCTATGTGTTGCACTCTATTGTGCGCTTCCTTAGGCTCTATATAGAAAAGAGCCCTGATTGTGTCTTCTTCTGGTACCATTTGTCCACCGTTGTTTGTTATATAAACATGTATCGTAATCTTATTTAAGTATTGGGGTACAGCTAATGCCTTCCATTTTTTCTACTTTTGACCATATCAAAAACATTTATATAAATTCCAGTTTTATTCTCTTCGTGGTGACTATGTTAAACCCGAAAGCAGTTGGAATTTCGTTAGCAATCGTATGGGGAGTAAGTGTTTTCCTCATGGGATTGATTAGCGGAACCGGATATGGATTGGGATTTGTAAATGCACTTGGTACGATGTATATTTACTACCAACCGGGCATAATAGGAGCAATTATCGGCCTGATTTACGGCCTTATTGACGGATTCATCGGCGGTTTCGTCTTTGCTTATCTATACAACATGTTTGAGAAGAAATAGATTTTTCTTTTTCCTTTTCTTTTTTTAATCCCGAATTATTATCATTGTCTGGGTTTTTGCCACTCCTTCCAATAATTGAATTTTTCCAAGCAGAGTCTTGTCCAGTTCATCAATATTCTTCACTCTTAATCTTGCAACAAGGTCTGTACCGCCCGTTACTATGGCAACCTTCTCAACACCGGGTATCTTCCTCATCTCTTTTGCAAGGTCGTGTTGGGTTTTCTTCCCCTGCTTCAAAAGTTTCAAATCAGCTGAGATAAGCAGGTATGCACCGATTTTCAAACCGAGTTTTTTTTTGTCTATCTCGATTGTGAATTTCTTGATGACACCTGCCTTCCTCAGCTTCGCTATCCTGTTATGGATAGTCGTGGGTGGGAGGAGGGTTTTCTTTGCAATCTGCCTTACCGTGGAATCCCCGCGTTCGCTAAGTACTTCCAGTATACGAAAGTCCTTTTCGTCGGGGGTGTATTCCATATTGGGACATTTGTCCCATAATCTATTTAAATCTAGCTATTTTTTCCACTTAAAATATGATTTTGGAATAATAACGATAAGTGTTGTTCCTGCTCTTTCAGTAATCAATATAAAACTGTTCTACCAAAAAGAAGATACTCTCGAGTTAACTAGCTTGAGTTTGTAATGGGGTTATGGTGTAAAGCCTTGAACTGCGTTCAAGATTTGCATTCGGGCACGCAACCAGGTAGCACGGCAGAAGTCATTTTCTATATTTTAGCTGAAAATGATTGCCGAAGCTCCAGATCAGTCCTGAAATAACGGACATTAATGCCGAGGAAACCTGCATACCGGAGTTCGAATCTCCGTAACCCCAGATATTTATTGTGAGGTGTACAAATGAAGAAATTGCTTGTATTGTTCGCGTTGGGAATATTGCTGTTCGGATGCTTGGAACCAGAGCCGGAACCTGAAGAAACCGCGTATTACGGGGATATTGTTACTGTTGATTATATACTCTATGTTGACGGGGAAATGATTGAGACCAGTATGGAGGATGTTGCAAGGGATAACGCCCTCTATTCCCCATTCAAAACATACCGGCCATCTACATTCAGGCTTGAACTCGGAGAAGGCATTATAGAAGGTTTTGTAAAAGGAATAATCGGGATGAAGGAAAATGAATCAACAATGTTCACAATACCGCCGGGTCCTGACGCCTATGGTTATTACGACCCAATGAAAGTTTACAACGTAAGCAGGTATTACCAATTCAATGCGCTTGAAGTCGTGCCAAGAAGCTATTTCGAGGACAAAAACATAACTGTTGAAGTGGGTACAGGATTTGATACGGAAATCGGGACCGTTTTCATAGAAAATGTAAGCGGTGATGAAGTTACAATGATGTATGTTTTCCAGCCTGGCGACGGTTTCAGTTACAACGGCTTCCATCATGTTGTTGTTTCCGGAACTGATGAAAACATGTCTTATACCATGATGTTTGACGTCAGGGAAAATGGTACCTATCATACAACAAGTCTTATAGACGGAAAACCGGTCAGTGTCAAGGTTACAAAGCTGACCAATGATACCATAACGTTTGATGAGAACCATAACCTTGCCGGCGAAACACTGGAATACAATGTCACCCTGCTTCACCTTGAAAAGGCAGAATGATATAAATGGAATATAAAGGTCTGAGTGATAAGGAGGCTGCCAAAAGACTTCTAAAATACGGCAGGAACGAACTGCAGGAGATAAAAAAGGAAAGTTTACTGAGCAAATTTTTACGCCAGTTCAAGCAGTTCATGATTCTTCTTCTGATTGTTGCGGCAATTGTAGCTGCATTTCTTGGAGAGATACTTGACACCATAATGATTTTCACGATAGTCCTGATGCTGGGTGTTCTCGGCTTTGTTCAGGAATACAAGGCAGAGAAGGCATTTGAGGCACTGAAGAAGCTTGTTTCCCCGAAAGCACGCGTAATGAGGGATGGAGCAGTCAGGATGGTGGATGTGCATGAGGTAGTTCCCGGGGATATCATCCTGCTTGAGACCGGAGACCGCGTGCCTGCAGATGGAAAGGTCGTCGAAAGCATTGACCTGTCGATAGATGAGGCTCCCCTTACCGGAGAAAGCGTTCCTGTAAGAAAGGATACGAAAACGAGAAACAAGGTATTCACGGGCACTGTTGTTGTTGCCGGAAGGGGCAAGGCGATTATAGAGAAAACAGGAATGGAAACCGAAATAGGAAAAATTGCGAGCATGGTTCAGTTCGTGGAAATCGAAAGAACGCCTCTTGAAATGGACCTTGACAGGATGGGAAAACACATCAGCATCGGAGTTATTGCGCTTTGTACAATCATATTCATTACCGGTGTTCTGCATGGTTTTGAAATCTTCTCAATGTTCCTGACTGCGGTCAGCCTTGCTGTCGCTGCAATTCCCGAGGGACTTCCCGCAGTGGTTACGATATCCCTTGCACTTGGAGTCCAGAGGATGTCAAAAAGGAATGCAATTGTAAGGAAACTGAAATCCGTTGAAACCCTTGGCTCTGCAGACATTATATGCACGGACAAGACAGGAACGCTGACCAAAAACGAAATGACGGCAAGAAAGGTTTTCGTAAACAACAGAATCATAAAGGTGGGCGGAAGCGGTTACGAACCCAGGGGGGAATTCACCTGCAACGGAAAGCCGGTGGAGATTGACGGTGAAACAGAACTTCTTATGCGTATGGGGGCACTGTGCAATACCACACATCTGCGTGAGGACCAGAAAGGAAGCTGGAGCATTATAGGCGATTCAACCGAGGGTGCACTGCTTGTTCTTGCTGCAAAAGCAGGAATGTGGAGGGACGAGCTTCTGAAAAAATGGCCGGAAACCGGTGAACTGCCTTTTGATTCGGAAAGAAAAAGAATGACCACGATACACAGGGAAAAACAGAAAACAGTGGCATATCTTAAGGGTGCTCCGGAAAGCGTGCTGGAAATTTCGTCAAAGATAATCGAGAACGGAAAAATAAGGAAGTTCACATCCGAAGACAAGGAGAGAATAAACAAAATCAATGATTCCCTGACTTCAAGAGGATACCGCACCCTTGCTTTCGGCTACAGGGAGATTAATAGGGTAAAATTTGACTTGGAAAGCATAGAACAGGATATGGTTTTCGTTGGCATTGTGGGCATGATGGACACTCCAAGGAAGGAGGTCAAGCCAGCGCTGGACCTTTGCAGGCCGGCGGGAATAAGAGTGATAATGGTAACAGGAGACCATCCCCTGACTGCAAAAACAATCGCAGAGGAGCTGGGAATAGGAAATGGCAGGGTGATCACCGGCGAACAGATAGATAAAATGAGCGACGAGCAGTTCTCAAGTGCTCTTGGAGAGGTATCCATATTTGCACGTGTTTCGCCTGCACACAAATTGCGGATAGTGAATGTGCTGAATGAAAAAGGTGATGTTGTTGCGATGACCGGCGATGGTGTAAACGATGCACCAGCACTTAAAAAATCAGACATTGGTGTTGCGATGGGAATTACCGGCACCGATGTTGCAAAAGAAAGCTCTGATTTGATTTTAACAGATGACAATTTCGCAACAATCGTCTCTGCAGTGGAGGAAGGAAGGGGGATATACGAAAACATAAGAAAAACGCTTGCATTCCTCGTTTCAGGAAACATTGCGGAGATGGCTGTTATATTCATCGCAGTCCTTTTGGGAATGCCCCTGCCTCTTATTGCGATACAGATACTGTGGATAAACCTCGTGACTGACGGCCTGCCCGCAATAGCCCTGGCTGCAGACCCTATCAGCAAGGACGTAATGGACAGACCTCCCAGAAGAAAAGGGGAAAACATATGGAAGGGAATGGGGATATTCATTTTTGAGTATCCTGTAATTATAACTGTTTTAATCCTCGGAACCTTTGTAATGATATTCCAGGACGACCTTGTGCTTGCACAGACGATGGCGTTCACAATGATCGTAATGTTTGAGAAGACGGAAGCATTCAGCTGCAGGTCACTTGAGAAACCCGTTTTAAGGCACCTTCTCGATAACAAATGGCTTGTGTATGCAACACTCCTCACGATTATTCTTCATCTTATGATATTGTACATTCCTATGCTAAATGAACTTTTCCATGTAAAGCCTTTGGGAATTGAGGAATGGTCTTTGATAATTGCGCTCAGTCTATTTTCATTCTTCTATCTGGAAGTGCGCAAATACATAAAAAATAGAAAAAAATAATTACTTTTTCTTTTTCTTTCTGGTTTTTCTCTTTGTCTTCTTTTTCCTGATTTCTTCGGATAGTTTTTCCCCTTCCTTTGCCTTTTCATCTACGGTATCCTTTATCCTTTTCGTTCTCCTCTCTGTCCTTGCCTTTATTTTTTCGTAATCCGGGGAGTCTTCTGTTTCCTTTCTCAGTCTTTTTATGATTTCCTGGCTTTCCTTAACCAGGTCACCTATTCTTCCCTTGCTTTCGGTCATTCTCTTCTCTATCCTCTTTTCTGAATCAAGAACATCTTCAAGTTCTCCTTCGTATGCACCGGTGATGTTCTCCAGTTCGCCAAGGTACTTTCTCATATAACTGGCCTCGGCCGCTTCCTTAAGTGCGGATAATTCGTCATCGCTCTTTTGCACGTAGTTTTCTATGTCGTCTATTTTCTTCTCGTAATCAGTAATGTACTCCCTTGCCCATCCCTCGATTTTCTTGACATCCTGAAGGCTTGTTTCAAGCGAGTCGAGTTCGGTTTCCTTTGTCTCTATTACTGAATCCAGGTTGTTTATCGAAACATCCAACTCGTTTTTCATCTCAATTGCTTTAACGAGGTCTGTATTTAGGGTTCCCATCCTGGAATTAAGGTCGCTTATCCTTCCCTTCAACACATCCACAGAGGAGACCATCTTCTCGGTCTTCCCTTCTATGGAATCCTTTACCCTTTTCAGTTCCTCAACGTTTCTCTCTTCCTTTTCGACTGCTGCCCTCGTCTCGTTTATTTCTTCCTTCAATACCTTCTCGTTCTTTTTCATTTCGGAAATAAAACCATCAACATTATTTTTGGTGTTTCTGAGCATTCCTTTTCCCTCATTCTGCAGGTTCCTTATTTCAGTCTGCAGCTTTGTAACCTCATCCACCTTGTCCGGAAGTTCAAGCACTCTTTCTTTCATTTCAAGAAGCCTGCTTTCGTGCTCAAGAACATACTGCATAAGGGATGCAAGGTCTGATTCCATCCTGCTTTCCAGCGAAATCATTTTTTCCCTGTAGAGCTCCTCCTTTTCCCTCTTCAGCTTGTTAAGCTTGACTTTTTCCTCGTTTATTTCCTTGACATACGCGCTCAGAAGGTCTTTCACTTCCGTATCATAAATGGATTTCGGAACTTCCATTGGTGGTATTTCCTTCTCTATTTCTTCCGGCTCGGCATACGCCTCCTCCATGGGTTCCTCAATCACTTCCTGTTTCTCTTCAACTTCCTGTTTGTGGGAATCCAGGTCCACTACTTCAGGTTCCTCGTCCTCCACTTCTTCGGGAGACTCGGGTTCTGCTTCCTTCTCCTCTTCGACTAATCCGCTGTAATCATCTTTTTCAAGTTCGTTGTCAAGATTTTTGAGTATACTGGATTTCAGGTCTCCCTCTTCTTCAGCTCTCTTTCTCATGGAAACGTATTTGTGGAGCAGTTCCTCGGGTGTTTCCCCGTCTTTACCGGCGTTATAATCGCTTTTATCCCCATCTATTTCAGCTGCCAGCAGATTCTTCTCATTCTCCTCATGCTTAACCTCAGGTCTATCCACCACTTCATAATCCCTTTTAAAAGCAATTTCCTCGGTTTTCCTTGTGGTCTCTTTTTTGTCCACTGAAGTGTCTTCTATTTTGATATCCTCTTTCGAAAGGCCGGTCCAGAGAACGTAAGTTCCGGTTATGCCATATTGTATCGTTATGTACCCTTCGTCCTCAAGGACCCTTACCCACTTGTCAAGGTCCCGTCTGGTTATGCTGCACTCTCTCTGGAGCTCGTGCATGTTCATTTTCTTTTTTTCCGATATGCAACGGATAAGTTTATCTACATCCGTACTGATAAGCGGTTCATCTACCTTTATTTTATCATCCATTATGCCACCCTTCACCCTTCTCATATAATATTGGGTAAAAAGGTTTATAAATATACTACCACATTCAACCACGGATATATACTGCAAAATAAGGATTACGAAATGACCATTTTATAACTTCCGGATATCTTTCTCATGGCGCGGGTCAGT
>DAOVFD010000115.1 GCA_030668565.1 Microcaldota archaeon | reverse complement strand
CATCTAAAGGAAAACCAGACGCTGATACTGAGAAGCACCGTTTCTCCTGGCACAACTGAATATGTCAAAAATTATATTGAAAAAAATACGAAATTCAGGGACGGCGAAGACATCTATCTTGCCTTCTGCCCGGAGAGGATTGCAGAAGGTAAGGCATTGAAGGAACTTGAGGAACTTCCTGAAGTAGTGGGTTACCTTGATGAAAAAAGCGGGGACAGGGCAGCCGACCTTTTCAAGTCCATAGGCAAGGAAGTATATACCAGCAGCGCAATCAATGTCGAGCTGCTCAAACTGTTTACGAACATGTACCGCTACATAAATTTCTCGGTCGGAAACGAATTCCTCGTAATTGCAGAGGACTGGGGAGCGAACATTCATGAAATAGTGGAGCTTTCAAACAAAAACTATCCGCGTGGAGGACCGAAGATTCCCGGATTTGCTGCAGGGCCCTGTCTTTTCAAGGACGGATTCTTCCTTACAAACAACATTCCGTTCCCTGATCTAATCACCGCAGCATGGAAGATTAATGAAAATCTCCCAGGTTATCTCATACACAAGGCAAAGCAAATCAAACCGATTAAAGGAGCAAAATGCGTAGTTCTCGGGCTTGCATTCAAGGCAAACATAGATGATGACCGCGCTTCCCTTTCACATAAAATAAAGAAAATTCTTAAGAGGGAGATGGGGGAGGTGGTAACACATGATGTTTATCTTGATAACAAGAATCTTGAGGAAACGCTAAAAGATGCTGATTTCCTTGTAATCGCGACAGCGCATAAGGAATATAAAAAACCGCTTGAGTATTACAAGAAATTCATAAAACCAGATTGTGTAGTTATAGACATCTGGAATGTATTCGGAAAAAACAGCGTTATTTTTAGGTGGTGATATGGCAAAATTGCAAACAATTTTGACAGTTAAAACCAGGAGGTTTTAAACATGGCAAAGGTAATCGTTACTGGCGGAGCAGGTTTCATAGGACACAATGTAGTGAACAGGTTATTGGATGACGGGCACGAAGTCACCGTTCTGGATAACCTCAGCAAAGGTGATATAAAAAACCTGGACATGGATAAGATTAATTTCAAACAGGTTGATTTATGCAATGCATCCCAGACAAAAGGAATTCTGGATGATTCGGAGTATTGCTTTCATTTTGCCGCGAAGATAGGTGGAATAGCTTATTTCCATAAATATCCTGCGGAGATTCTGAGGGACAATACTTTGATGTTATCCAACCTCCTTGACGCCGCGAGAGACTCGAAGACATTCAAAAAAATGGTTTACATCTCCTCATCCATGGTTTTTGAGAGAACGCAAACATTCCCTTCAAAGGAGGAGGATATATTTACCTCACCACCGCCGATAACGCATTACGGGTTTTCAAAACTTGTAGGCGAATATTACTGCAGGGCATTTCAGGAACAATATGGCATGAAATATTCAATTTTCAGGCCGTTCAATGCTTATGGGCCCGGGGAAGTACCTGAGCATGAAGTAGGAATAGCCCATGTAATACCAGACCTGATAAGAAAAGTCTATATAGAAAAACAGTATCCTGTCGAAATACTAGGCGATGGAAGCCAGATAAGGGCATACACTTATGTAACCGACCTGGCAGATGCAATATCCACCCTGACATTCGACCCCAGAACCGATAATGAGGATTATAATGTATCAAATCCGAATGCTAATACTGTCATGGAGCTACTCGAAAGAATCTGGAAGATGTGCGGGGATGAAAGAGAACTGAAGGTCAAGCACCTCCCCGTATTCAAGGATGATGTAAAGAAAAGAATCCCAAACACGGAAAAAATACAATCACTTGGCTGGAAACCAAAAGTGGATTTGGATGAAGGATTGAACAAAACGTTCGAGTGGATAAAGAAAACAGTGAAACCACAGTGAAAAAATGAAGACTTTGAATTTGGAGAAGGCAGACTACATATTCGTTGCCATCGTCCTGATTACTTTGTATCTTAATTTTTCAATTCTCAGCGAGCTCAAACAGATTCCCAGTCCCCCCTATGGCGGGGACTATTACAACGGCCTTGGCGGAGTCCTGCACATTGTTGACGGCGGCTCCGTATTTGAAAGTGCGCAGATGGCCGGTGAACCTCCGTGGGTACCCTGGTCTTATCATCTTTCGGTTGCAGTGCTCTCGATTCTTACCGGGCTGGAACCATGGATGGCCCTGATTTATTTTTCCTTGATTATCCAGGTTCTTTCCCTGCTAACAGTCTATCTTTTCCTTCAGAAATTTACCGGGGATAAATATCTCTCCCTGTTCGGTCCAATCCTGTTCATCGCACCATTCCCATTATTCAAATATTCTGACTTTACAACCTGGCTTATAATTCCGGCCTTCGTTTTTTCACTGTACCTACTCTTGGAAAAAGCATCAATGAAACGTGCCGTATTTGCAGGAATAATGCTGGGACTGATGGGGTTGAGCAACACGCAGGCATTTTTTATCGGATTTATACTGTTCGGTTTGTTCCTTCTGGCTTTCATTGTCCCGAAATTCAGGCAAAATCCGGAAATAATCAAACCATATGCCATTGTTCTCTTATTAGGAATCCTGCTCTCGATGCTATTCTGGTTCTGGCCGGTCTTTGTATACAAAGGACAGACGCTTAACCCGATACAGGACATTACCAGCCCGGATATGAGTAATCTGGATTATCTATGGAACTCGATAGGGAATTCGCTGAACGGCTTCCTGTTTCCATTTAAATCAGGAGCTGCCATGATATTTACCCTTTTGAATCTCCTTGGTCTTAGTTTCCTTCTTAATCTGAAGGATGAAAACAACCGCTTCGTTCTCGTCTTGGTCGCCGCCCTGTTAATCGGAATTTTCCATCCTCTTGTTACAATGCCTCTTTTCGATCTGCACCTGA
>DAOVFD010000087.1 GCA_030668565.1 Microcaldota archaeon | reverse complement strand
CATCCTTGTCGTCTTTCTTTTATTCTTTTTTATATTCTGGCATCACTCTTATGTAATCTTTTTTAATTTCCTTCTCTTCGATATCTATTATTACTATAATATGGCCGTATAATTTTCTCAACCAGGGGATGGTTAATATATCCTCATAAGTGTAATCTCCTATTATTGTCTGTTTTTTGTTTGTGGCAAAACTTTGCAGTTTTATATCCGATTCATTGGTTTTTACGTCTCTTTTTACTGCAGGTATCTCGCCGGGTTTAACTCTCTCCACTGCGTTGGACTCTGTTTCCTGTTTTGTTTTTGTATTGGAAACCCTGCTGGTTTCCAATGCGGACAAATTCGTGGGATTTGTCCTTGTCGCATTATCGTCCTGAACGAATTCACTCTTAACATTACTGACCGTGTCCTCTCCGATTTTAATAGCAATTTCCTTTTGGATGTCTTGTTTCAGATTAGCATCTCTTACATCAGGACTTTCTGTTTTTTCTGGAGTTTTTATAATCGGAATATCTGTTATGTTTTGCACTTTGATATCTGTTATTCGGGTTTCTACCTTCTCTTCATTTTTTTCTCCTTTACATGCACCGCAATTTGTACAGGCATCTCCACACGCTTTGCTGTCGATTTTTTCTATCTGGGTTACTTCAATTCCTATCTTATTTTCTATCCCACTGAAATCAAAACCAGAAGTTTCCTCTTTTTCAATGCTTCTTTCACACGCTCCACACCCAGTGCACGCATCTCCACAAGCCCTTTTATTCTCCCGCTCCACCTTGCTGATACTTTTCCCTTTACTACGATCGATTTCTGAAAAATTGAATAGAGATGCTGCTTGTGGCGCACTACTCTCAAGTTTTTTTGCTGCTATTTTACCCTTTAATGGTTTTTTCTCTTTACTCTCGCTGATATTCCTATTTCTGGAATCAGTAATAGCCAATCTTCCCGCCATTATTATCCACTACCCTTGGATATTGAAGCTGCTGCGGTTCTTTGCAGGGTTTCCAGGCCGTTTACACTACTGAAAAGATTGTTAAAAACAGGTCCTGCATGATGGGAAGCAACTGCAGTGATATTATGGGGCAGAGTATCCGGATAATACTTTCCATCTTCTCCTACTACTTCAGCCATTTTCTCTGCAATCGCCTTGAAGCTTTCTATAATTTCATCGTCAATTTTTTCCTTGGTTTTTACAAGTCTTTTGAATCTATCACACATGCTCCTTATTTCTTCTATCTTGTCTTTTGTTTCCTGCCTGAATTCCAGACACAATGCGCACATTTTGCGATGTTTTTTATCAAGGGGATTTCCATGCTGTGTGTCTTTCCCACTAGGTTTCTTTCTTCCGAAAATATTTTTCATTCTCTCACCGTTTATTTTTCATGCTAACCTTAAAAGTTAGGCACACCTAATATATTTAGTAAAGCTTAAAAAGCTTTGTTAAGCAATACTTGCATAGGTGGTTTAGTTTTGGTATCTGCTGAAATCGAGGACTATCTCGAGACAATATATGATTTATCGAAGAAAAAAGGTTATGCAAGAACTAGGGATATCGCTGCCGCACTGAAGGTAAAACCCCCCAGTGTTTCCCAGATGGTCAGGAAACTCGGAAAGCTAGAGTACGTAAAATATGAGCGTTATGGTGCGATTACACTTACCCCAAAAGGTAAAAAAATAGCAAAGGAAATCAGGAAAAGGCATGACCTCCTTTCAAAATTCTTCAGGTTCATTATGGTGCCCTTGAAAATAGCAGATGAGGATGCTTGTAAAATAGAGCATCATCTTCATCCCAAAACAGTGAACCAGCTCCTGAAATTCGTGGAGTTCGCGACAGCCGATGAAAATTCAGAGTGGCTTAGGAGATTTGGATTATACTCCAAAACAGGGAAGATGACGAAATGCAGAAGGATGAGAGGGTGAAAACATGGTCAAGAAGAGAATGAGTGAGCTTAAACCCGGTGATAAAGCAAAGATAATCAGTATTGGGGGCGCAGGGCCGGTTAAAAGAAGACTTCTTGACATGGGTGTTGTTCCCGGAACCGAGGTCGAGGTTATACGTGTTGCACCTCTTGGAGACCCGGTTGAATTCAAACTCAAAGGATACTATCTTTCTCTGAGAAAAATAGAAGCGGACAATGTAATGGTGGAGGTTAAATAAATGACCGCAAGACCGCTTATAATGTTAAACGAAGGCGAGAGTGGCAAGATAGTTGAAATCCGCTCTGGGAGAACCTTGAGACAACGCATGACAGAAATGGGCTTTGACAGGGGCAGTCTGGTCAAGGTGATAAGAAAATCAGGATATGGTCCGATTATTGTTGAGGTAAAGGGAACCTGCAGGATAGCTCTTGGGCGGGGAGAGGCGTTAAAGGTCATTGTTGAAACGAGGGATTAAATGGCTGAAAAAAAGAAGATTTCTATTGCTTTGGCCGGAAATCCGAATACCGGCAAGAGCACTGTATTCAATGCACTCACTGGAGAGAAGCAACAAGTAGGAAACTGGCCTGGAAAGACGGTTGAGAAGAGATGGGGCAGGCTCAGATACGGAAAGGAAGCTATCGATGTTATAGACCTTCCCGGCACGTATAGTCTGACCGCCTACTCGATGGAGGAACTCATAGCCAGGAATTTTATCGTTGAGGAGAAACCAGATGTAATAGTTGATATTGTTGATGCATCAAATCTTGAGCGGAATCTCTATCTTGCAATACAATTGCGTGAACTGGGTGCCAACGTTGTAATTGCTCTCAACATGATGGACGTTGCAAGGAACAGGGGATTCAGGATAGATGTTGAGGAACTATCTGAATTGCTTGGAATTCCCGTTGTTCCGACGGTTGCGAGCAAGGAGCAAGGCATAAAGGAGCTGATTGAAACCGTAATAAAAACAGCCAAAGCAAAAGAACAGGAGATACTCAAGGTGGATTACGGAAGCGACCTTGAACCAAAAATAGTTGAACTTGAAGAGCACATTAATACTCATGCTAAAAAGCTTGCGAAAAAATATGGAGCGCGATGGCTCGCAATAAAACTGGTTGAGAAAGATCCGGAGATAGTAAAAAAAATCCGGAAGGCAGATACGGATATCTACAGCCCCGAACTTGAGGCATTCATAAAAAAGGCAGAAGAGATGTATGGTGAAGACGCAGATGTTGAGGTGGCTGATAAAAGATATGGTTTCATAAACGGGGTAGTGAAAAAAGTTGTGAAGAAGAGCCCCGAGGCAAAAATAACAGCATCCGACCAGATAGACAGGTTCGTTACAAACAGGTATTTTGGAATCCCCCTCTTTCTTTTGCTGATGTATGTAATGTACCAACTTGTCTTTCTTGTTGCAGACCCTTTTGTAGGGATTATTGAAGTCGCTTTGGAGTGGTTTGCTGTGGCGGCTGAGGAATTTTTTGTTTCTTCAAACGCTCCTGAATGGCTTACAAGTCTTATAGTTGCAGGAATCATCGAAGGTATCGGGAACATAATTGTTTTTCTGCCGAACATTGCATTGCTTTTCCTGGCTATAGCGATTCTTGAAGACAGCGGTTATATGGCAAGAGCCGCTTTCGTAATGGATAGAATAATGGCCAAGATAGGTCTTCACGGAAAATCATTTATTTCAATAATAATAGGGTTCGGATGCAATGTTCCTGCGATAATGTCCACTCGTACCCTGGAAAACGAAAGAGACAGGGTGATAACTATATTGGTGAACTCGCTGGTTCCCTGTAGCGCGAGGATAGTGGTTTTTGTCTTCATTGCAGGGGCTTTTTTCGCACCGGCAGTCGCGGCACAGGTAATCTGGTCTCTCATGGTGCTCGCGCTTATTCTGGTAATGATTTTCGGTTATCTATTCAAGAAATTCCTGCTTCCCGGACCGAGAGCGCCTTTCGTGATGGAGCTCCCGGCATACCAGATACCGACCTTAAAATCGATAGCTATCCATATGTGGGAGAGAACCTACCTGTTCATATCAAAGGCAGGAACTTTCATTTTCATAGTGGCCATGTTGATATGGTTCCTTGCAAGCTATCCCGAAGGCGTCGAATACGGAAGTGCTGAAAGCTATGTGGGCCAACTGGGTCATGCATTCGCTCCGGTTCTTTCCCCTCTTGGGTTTGACTGGAAAGGAAACGTTGCACTGATATTCGGTTTCCTTGCAAAAGAGGTCGTAATATCCTCTTTCGGAGTCCTTTATGGAGTTGCTGAAGAAGGCACACTCCAATCAGCGATAGCGCAGG
>DAOVFD010000085.1 GCA_030668565.1 Microcaldota archaeon | reverse complement strand
GCTGTTTCTTCATGGGGAAGGGGCAGGCAGGAAGTACGTCTATCTGTTCATCTCAAACCTGCTTCGCAGCGGAAAGATCAGGAAAATAAAGAGGGGTGTTTATACCTTCCGCGACGACCCCATGCTTGCAGGTTTTGCCTTTTATCCTTCCTATCACGGCCTGCAGAATGCGCTTTCAATACTGGATTTATGGGAGCAGGAGACCAATACAGTCATAATCACTCCTCTAAGGGTCAGAAGCGGTATGAAAGAGATGCTGGGCGGAAAAGTCATGATAAGAAGAATAGACCGGAGGATGTTTTTCGGCTTTGACAGCGTAAAATACTTCGACTACTGGATACAGGTTTCTGACGTTGAAAAAACCCTGATAGATTTCGTCTATTTCAGGGAACCTCTCAGTGAGGATGTTCTGAAGGAGATAAGGAAAAGAATGGACAGGAAGAAGCTTGTTGAATACCTGAAAAGATGTCCTGAAAGAGTAAGGAAAAAGGTAAATGCAATTTTGGGCGATTAACCCAACAACTACCCAAATCGCTCTAAAATCCCGAAAAAAACACTCTCCCGAACGAGCCAACTATTGAATAGTGGCCCTTTCATTTCCTTCCAAACCAAGACCCATCTTATTCGTATATAGCGCTGCGAGAACCCATTCAGCATCAGGGGTATCTTGAACCTTCCAAAAATCAATTGCTTCATCTATCTTTTCGTGGGATCTTTTAACAGCCTCTCCTACATTTGCTCCTTTGATTATTGTTTTTGGTATTCTATTTGAGGCATCAAAAAAATACTTTGCAACTTTATCCTTTAAGGGAGTTGTAGAATAACTCGGATCAAGATAAAACGCGAAAGGGAATCTATAACCTATATATGCCTTGACTCCTTTCTCATCTGCTGTTTTGCCTAAGGTATAAAGCGAATAGCAGCTAAGTGCGTACACTATCCTTCCTTTAAGCAGATATTCGTTTTCTCCTGCCGTTACAAGAATTTCATCGTCATATCCACCAATACTTTTATCGTCACCGTGCCCATTAAACATGATAAATTCTGGTTTATGTTTGGATAAACGTTTTTCGAGTTCTTTTTTTGTTGCTTTCTTATTACTAAGATTGATTACAGTAAAACCTTTATTCTCTGCTAAATCTATTACTTCTTTACTCCATGCTGAACAATAAGCAGTAGTGTCATCATGATCTGGAGTTGTTATAAGGAAGGTGTTCTTTTTGCTATTGCTCATTTGATCTCCTTCTTGAATGAACGAAGATATTCCATATGCATTTTTACGAATATTTTGCCCACATCGGTACCGTTCTCTATTTCTTCTCTTAATTGGTTTTTGTCGAAAGAACCATAGCGGCCCAATGATAGTTTTAAGTTTGGAGGCATTGTCAGCAATCGTTCCAGAACTATCTTCTTTTCTTCCTCGGAGGCCATACAAACACCGTGAAAATAATATTATTCATATTATTTTTAATTTCTTAAGTTTTTCGAGTATCCTCTTTGCCTTCTCAGGATTATGGGCTATATAATTACGAGCAAGTTTCCAGCTAACCGGTTCATCGTCCAGGAATACTATCACTTTTGTCCGTTCATCTAGAGGTAAATTATCATAAATCCTGAGGAATCTAAGCTCAAGCTCTTTGTAATCGGCTGAAGTTGTGGGGACCATCTCGAATCATAGATATACATTCATGTTAGATTTTTATCTCTTTCGTCCCCACCCCACCAACAACACCCTATTCGCTCTAAAATCCCGGAAAAAGCGCTCATCTCGAACATTATCGATTATTTTAACAATTCATTAAAATTTTCAATACCTTTTTAGACGAATTAGAGTTTAACAAATCCATCCCACTCGACGTTGAATGTTTGGTGGTGTGGAATTTATTTTCCAAAGAAACTATCTGCTCCGTACTTTTCAAACTGTGATTGCCACTCTAAAAATTCTCTAAATTTATCTTCCGGAAGAAATTTTTTTGCATATGTCATATGTAATGATACTGCTTTTTTATGGGCCTCATCTTTTGAAAGTCCATCTACAAATAAAAATTCTGCTTCTTTTAATTCGTGATAAAATAATATATCTCTAAATTCTGAGGGTGTACCTTCCCAAATCCAAATAGAAAGGGATAGTCCCCCTCCGGTGTCTGGCGTAACTTTAAATTTTGCAGGTGTTTCTTGATTGACCATGGCACCTGCTGGTTGTTCTAAACTTCTAAAAATTTTATATGGGATTTTACCATAGCTCATGAATCCTTTTGGGTTCTCAAAAATAGGTAATTTTTCAATTTTTTCTTCTCTGTTGCTCTTGGACTCAGTAATTGGAGAAGTTTGTGAAAATTTATTTTTTGGACTAATTGGTTTTCCTTGTTTGGATTGGTCATTAATACACTTAGACATAGTGTAATTATGGTAATAAATGCTTTTAAATGTTTCATTATATGTTTTTGTGGAGAAAAACTATCGAGAGAGCGCTATTGATTATTTTAACGTTTTATTAAAATTTTAGGAATGTTTATAAAATTTTCGCAATATACTAAACAACCATGGGTGAATCGTCTTCGGAAAATAAAGGCAAAGTTCTTGTAAGAGTAAGGCGCA
The DNA here is from genome assembly GCA_030668565.1 of Microcaldota archaeon. GTDB lineage: Archaea > Micrarchaeota > Micrarchaeia > Anstonellales > Bilamarchaeaceae > JAVZJR01. Next base: position 1,843 of record DAOVFD010000085.1, on the reverse strand, counting down.
GAACACAGCCGAGACAAATCGAAATACGCGACATAGAAGAGCCGAGGGCTACAAACCCTGAAGCCACGATAGACTGGATTTTCAGGTGCCTTGGCGGAAGCGAGGATGACGAGCTTGCAAAAGAGGTTTTCAGGGAAATAGTGAAAACGGGCGAGAAAGGAGTGCGCTCAAAAGAGATACAGGAGAAAACAGGGGTTACGCAGGGCGCAGTAGTCTATCATCTCAATATCTACCGCAGGTCCGGCCTCATAATAAAAGAGGGAAGATATTACTATCTCAAAAGACAGACGCTTGACAGAACATTGGAGGAAATGGAATACGAGATGTTAAGGCATTTTCAGAGGATGAGAAAATTAGCCAAATTAATGGATGAATTTGAGAGATTATAGGGTGGGAATAGTGAAGGAAGAAAAGAAAGTAGAAAAGGAAGAAGACAAGGTAAAAGAGCTTGAAGACCGTTTGCTCAGGCTACAGGCAGAGTTTGAGAACTTCAGGAAGAGAAATGCAAAAGAACAGGAGATGCTTGCAGGAAACGCGAATGCAGAACTCCTTTCGAAACTGCTTCCTGTTGTTGACGAGCTTGAACTTGCAATTGAACATTCAGAGGATAAAGGAGTGAAGATGGTTTACATGAACTTTATGAGCACTCTCGGAAAACAGGGGCTTGAGGAAATGGATTCTCTCGGAAAGCAGTTTGACCCCTATTATCATGATGCATTGAAGCAAGAGGATGGCGAAGAGGGAAAAGTCCTTGAAATCGTCCAGAAAGGATATTTATTCAAAGGAAATGTTCTCAGGCATGCGAAAGTGATTGTCGGGAAAGGTAATGCTAATAAGAAGGAGGAAAAAGGTGATGAAATATGAGTGAAAAAATCGTAGGCATCGACTTAGGTACATCTAACTCGGCTGCCGCATTTTTGGAAGGAGGAAGACCGAAGATTATATCCAGTGCAGAAGGCGCATCGCAGTACGGAAAATCATTTCCGAGCTATGTTGCTTTCACAAAGGATGGCCAGAGATTGGTTGGTGAGCCTGCAAGAAGGCAGTACGTAACCAATGCTGAAGGGACTGTAAGCGCGTTCAAAAGGAAGATGGGAACTACGCACAAATACAATGTACATGGAAAGGATTATTCTCCCCAGGAATTGTCTGCATTTATTCTCCAGAAGATAAAGAAGGATGCTGAAGAGGCAACTGGTGGAAAAGTTGAGAAGGCAGTCATTACTGTTCCTGCTTACTTCAATGATAATCAAAGACAGGCAACAAAGGATGCTGGAAAAATAGCAGGCCTTGATGTTGTCCGTCTTGTTAACGAGCCTACTGCAGCTTGTCTTGCTTATGGTGTAGACAAAGCCGGAGATGACATGAAGATTCTTGTGTTCGACCTTGGTGGCGGAACGCTCGACGTTACGGTTATGGAGTTTGGTGGTGGGGTTTTTGAAGTAAAATCCACATCGGGTGATACGCAATTGGGTGGAACTGACATGGACAGGATTATTGCTGAATTCCTTACGGATGAGTTCAGGAAACAGTCCAACGTGGATATTTCAAAGGACAAGCAGGCACAGAACAGGTTGCTTGAAGCAGCAGAAAAAGCAAAGATTGAGCTTTCAACTACGCTTGAAACTGAAATCAATCTTCCGTTCTTAACATCCGCAGGAGGCGAAGCAAAACACTTCAACTACAAATTAACGAGAGCGAAACTCGAGGATTTAGTAAGGCCGATTATAGACCGGTGCAGGAATCCGATTGAAAGGGCAATGAAAGATGGAAAAGTTGCTCCCGGAGACATTAGCAAAATCATTATGGTTGGTGGTCCTACGAGAATGCCTATAGTAAGGAA
>DAOVFD010000143.1 GCA_030668565.1 Microcaldota archaeon | reverse complement strand
AAGTAAGTTGGCGGAGATAGGAATTGAATGAAATAGAAAAGAATGTAGAAGGTATCTCTCTTCAGTCCGGAAAAGATCTAGCAGATGAGTTTTTTAAAAGTCTGCCAGACTTAGAAGGTGTAGAAACAAAAATTGCCTCACTTCTACAAGAGCTTTACAATGCTGGAAGATTAACAAAGGAAAGCATCATGGAGGGTTTAGAAAAGCTTCGGAAGGAGAAAAATGAAGGAGATTAAATTAAGCAAATTAGTAGTCGAAGGTTTTAGGGGAATCTTGGAACCAACGCCTTTAGATTTTGAGAAGGATTGTAAGAGTATTGTTCTTTTTGGGAATAATGGTGATGGAAAAAGCAGCTTTTCCGAAGCAATTGAGTGGTATTTCACTGATAGAATAGACTACCTCGGACGCGAAGGGTGCGGACGTGCCGATTATTTCAATAAAGGATTTCCTACGAACAAGGATGCATCTGTAGAGTTGTCATTTAGTCTAACAGATTTAAATTCGACAAAAGTGTTGAAAAGGCAGGGCGGAAAGGAATTTTCTAACAAGGAGCTAGAATTCGAATGGATTATCACCCAAAAAATAGCCAATGAGTCTATAATTCTCCGCCATGATACTATGCGTAAATTTGTAGATAAGGGAAAGACAGATAAATTGAAAGAGGTAGAAGAAATAATAGGATTTGGAGTAGTAGGAGAGGTAAGGGATGTTTTGCTTAAGGTCGCTAATGGCTTGAAAAGCGATGAAACACTTACCAGAATTGATGGGGAACTGAAAGGGAAGGAAAGAGATATTTTAAAGCTCACTGGAAAGAGCCCTTTTGAGGAAGAAGAAGCAATTGTTTTCGCTGATGAAGTAAGAAGGGAGCTTAGACATAATCAACCAATATCTGATGTCTCTTCCCTCGTTCGTATAGCTAACGAATTAGAAAAACGAACTGCGGACACGGCGAAGGGCAAGAAATTGGCACACTTAGAGGAGATTGCCAAGCATATCTCGTCCTTAGCCAAGGTGGGAACCGCCTATGGTGAATTGAAAAATGTCGTTTCCAAACAGAACGATATGGCCAAGCACAGAGAAGTAATAGGGGCTTCGGTTCTGGATAGGCTTTATAAATCCGCAGCGGAAGCGCTGGAGAAGGGATGGGCTAAATCCGGAGAATGCCCTATTTGCAAAACCAAGTTCGATACAGATACTCTGTTGGAGTCTCTACATCAGAACATCTCTGAAATTGCGGTAATCCTCTCAGAGAGGAATACTCATGTTGCTTATATCAAAAAATCGCAAATTTTAGTTGATGATGTTCGGAAGGTAATGGATAGTTTAACTGAATTGTCAAAAAAGGAAACCGAGGATGTTATTCCTGCACCACAAGACCGTGCTGAAATAAACGATTGGTTGCAAAAAATAACAGCCTGGAAGGGTTTAATCACTAAGATGGAAGCCAGTCCTGAAGCCATCACTTATGAGCTACCCACTGAAGGTGCAGTGAAAGCGTTTACTGTTATGGCTTCAAAAATTAAAGATGAGATAGAGAAGCAAAAGGCCCCTCTCGTGGAAAGTGAGGCTGAAAAGAAATACTATGAAAACATTGAGAAACTCAAATCTCTCCGGGATGATATGGTTAGGATAAAAGAGCTGCAGAAACAGATTGAGGCTTTTCAGCAACAGATATTATCTATGGAAAAGATATTCACTGAATTTGAGAAGCGAGAAAAA
>DAOVFD010000084.1 GCA_030668565.1 Microcaldota archaeon | reverse complement strand
AGGAAATTCAGGTGGGGGAATACCAATCAGGAAAAAATACTTGAACTGCTTGTGGAACAGCATGATTTCTCGGAAGAAAGGGTTGAAAGAACCATTGAGCACATGAGGAAAAGTTTTGAAGAAAAAGGAAAACAAAAGAATTTGGAAGGATGGTTCTAGACCGCGTTCTTGAGTTTGCATACGGCCATACACTGATCACGCTGATTAACAAATGTATTTTTGGACGCGATTTTTACGTTTTCAGATGGATCAGCTCTTGACAATCTTGAGAGTGCCCTTTGTATCGAATCATAGGTTTCTGGAATTAATACTGCATTTTTTAGAGAATTGATTGCTTCCACACGTTTACCTTCATCGTTTCTCGGGTTTGATATAAATGCGCAGATATTTTTCGCGTCCCCGATACCAACAAGTACTGATGGTTTTTCAATCAGGTCTTTGAATATTGCCGGCGGCTTCCTTTTCCTTACACTTTGTGGAGCCAGGTTAATCTTCGTGCATCTGGCTGACCTAAATCCTTCTTTCGTCATGGGTAAAACCTCTCTCTGTGGTAATTGATAAGGAAAGATATATAAACGTTTGTCCCGCAAAACTGCCACTTCTGATAAAAATAGTTTTAAAACAAACACTGAAAAAACATAGTATGAATGAAAAACGGGAGGAGTGTGGAGTTGTTGGGGTTTATTCCAAATTAGGAAAGAACGTTACGCCATTAATTTACAAATCGCTTTTTGCCTTACAACACAGAGGACAGGATGCAGCAGGCATGGCAATTTACAGCGGAGAGAGGATAGTGGAAAGAAAGGGACTTGGTCTTGTTGAATCGATATTCAAAAAAGAGGATTTGGAGCTCGGCGGAACAATAGGGGTAGGGCATACCAGATACCCGACCATAGGTGGGTTCTCCGAGGCTGATGTCCAACCCACAGTATACGATGGTATTGCTGTAGTACATAACGGACATATAGCGAATTATGAAAAACTGAAGGCTGAGTTAGAGAAGGGTGGGTATAAATTTATGTCAACGGTCGATTCCGAGCCCATAGTTTATTATTTGCATAAAGAAAAAGACCTTGAAAATGCAGTCAAAACAATAATGGAGAATGCCGAAGGTTCTTTTTGTGATGTTGGTATTTATCATGATAAATTGATAGCTTTCAGAGACCAACGAGGAATGCGCCCGCTTGTGTGGGGGGAGAATAAGGATTTCATTATGTTTGCATCTGAGAGTGTGGCCCTGGATGTAAATAATGTAGAGCATAAGGGAGACATACATGGTGGCGAGTTGCTGGTAGTTGAAGATGCCAGGTTACGGAGAGACCAGGTAAAGGAGGCTGAGCCACACTATTGCATGTTTGAGTATGTTTATTTTTCAAGGCCGGATTCCGTAATAAATGGGAGAAGTGTAATGCTTGTTAGAAGATTACTTGGTGAGGAACTGGCAAAAGAAGCGCCTGTTGAGGTGGATGTTGTAATCCCGGTACCGGATACGTCAAGGACCGCGGCGATGGCATATGCAAAAACAATTAATGTTGAGTATGATGAGGGATTAATGAAAAACAGATACGTGGGCAGAACATTCATCATGCCAACACAGGAAAAAAGAAGGGAAGCGGTCAAGCTCAAGCTTAATCCGGTAAGGGAAATCGTGGAGGGCAAGAGGGTTGTGCTTATAGATGACAGTATAGTGAGGGGGACAACCATGCGCGAGATAGTTGGTCTGGTGCGTGGTGCTGGTGCAACGGAGGTCCATGTAAGGATAACCTCGCCACCCATAAAGGCCCCCTGTTTCTATGGAGTCGACATGCCGACGTTCAAAGAGCTTATAGCCAACAACAAAACAGTGGAAGAAACCGGTAAATATCTTGGTGCTGACAGCCTTGCATATCTTTCTTTGGAAGGGCTGAAAAAGGCGATAGGGATTCCGGTATGCGATGCCTGTCTTACCGGGAAGTATCATACCGAATATGTCAGAAAACTGGCGGAGGGGTCGAAATGAAAGGGGTAACTGGTATTTTTGTTTTGTGTCTGGTATTTTTCATGTTTCAGTTGCTCGGAGGGGTTGATTTCACTGTTGTAGGTGTATTTTACGGCGCTGCGTTGTTGTCCGAACCCTGGAGAATATTCACGAGCATGTTTTTGCACGGTGACTTTGGGCATTTTGCTCTGAATATGTTTGCTCTTTTTGTCTTCGGAGGTGCGCTTGAGAGAAGAGTCGGGACTCCGTTATTCCTCCTGACGTACTTTGTTTCAGGAATAGTTGCTTCTGTAGGCTTTCTTATTTTCAATGGTCCTGAGGCATCTGCACTTGGGGCATCCGGAGCAATATTCGGTTTGATTGGTGCTATGGTTGTGGTTGCACCGAATATGAAGGTTTATCTGCTTGGTGGGATACCGATGCCGATGATTGCTGTTGGTGCACTATATGCCGTTATAGAATTTGTTTCCCTCGCTGGCTCTTCAGATGATAATATTGCACATTCTGCCCATCTGCTCGGAATTGTCGGTGGGTTTTTTATACTTCAGTGGTATAAAAGGCAGCACGAAGAGGGAGCTATGACTCCTTTCAACAGTATGCAGGCGATAGCCGCTTCTGTCATAATTGGTCTGGTTGTTGCCCTTCTATTCGGATATATGTATCAGTAGGGTGGTTTTATGGTTGTTGTAAGCTTCGATTATGATGAATTCAAAAAACTGACAGACATTCCAAAGAAGAAGGTGGTTGAAGGCCTTACTGAGATGGGTGCGCCTGCAGAGATACAGGAGGACACAGGAAAAATATTCGTTGAACTGACCCCGAACAGGCCAGACTGGTATTCACTTGAGGGGCTTGCAAGGGCACTGCGCTCATATTATAAGAAGGAAAACAGGAAGTATGAAACAAAAAAATCCGATTACCGGGTAATTGTTGACGAGGGCGTCTCGAAGATACGGCCGTTTACTGCGTGCGCTGTTGTGAAAAACCTTAAGTTCGATGACCAGAAAATAAAGGACATTGTCCTTTTGCAGGAAAAACTGCTTGCAACTCTCGGGAGGCATGTAAAACGTTTTGGTATTGGTGTTTATCCTCTGGAAGAGATAGAATTCCCTGTAAGATACACCGCAATGAAACCAGAGAAGATAATTTACAGGCCACTGAACTACCCTACAGAGGTCAATGCCTGGGAGATACTGAAGAAACACCCAAAGGGGCAGGAGTACGGCCATATTATTGAAAAATTTGAGAAGTTTCCTGTTTTTGTAGATAATAATGAGAGAATAATGGCATTGATACCTGTCGTCAACTCTGCAGAAACCGGAAAGGTGGATGTGGATACCAGAGAGATGTTCGTTGAGGTAAGCGGAAATGACAAAATGGGCATAAATCAGGCCCTCAATATAATCGTCTGTTCTCTCGCTGATATGGGCGGGGAAGTTTATGAGGTCGAGATAGTTTATCCCGGAGGAAGTGAAAAAACACCGGACCTGGATTATGTGAAAATGAAAATTGACAGTAAAAAAATGGAGAGGGTCCTGGGTGTAGAGTTGAGTATGGAGGAAGTAAAGAAGATGCTTATAAGAATGGGTTACGAGACAGACGGGGAATATGCACTGGTCCCCCCTTACAGGGCAGATGTCCTTGATGAAATTGACATTATAGAGGATGTGGCAATAGCTTATGGATACAATAACCTCGGACCGACTATTCCCGATTTCTTTACGCCCGGTGCACTTGTTGAGGAAAGATACCAAGTTAGTGAAATTATGCGGGGCATGGGTTTTACTGAGGTTGCTACTTTCGTGCTTACAAACAAGGACAAACTGGCAAGAGTAGGGTATGGTGGTAAGCTCAGGGAGATAATCAATCCATCCACTGAAGAATTCACTACTCTCAGACCAACTTTGCTGGCGGATATGTTGGATGTCTTTGTAACAAACAAGATGCGTGGGCTCCCCCAGAAATTCTATGAGATAGGAACTGTTTACGAAAATGGGAAAACCAAGAAGAAGCTGTGTTTTGGTGTGGCCGATACCCAACTTGGGTTTTCTGAAGTCAGGGGGTATTTACAGACGTTGATGAAGGGAGCGGGGGTGGAGTATAAACTTGAGGAAAGAGAACATAGTTATCTGGAACCCCCTTTTTCAACGATTATCCTGAAAGGAAAGAAAGAGATGGGTGTCTTTGGCAAGCTTTCCAGAAGCATATCCGAGGAGAATAACCTTGGTTCTGATATTTACATATGTGAGATGGATATGTGGTAGAGACCCCTTACTTCCACTATTCTATCTCCTCTACAGAATGCGTAAATGCTTTATAAACAATCAGGTCCCTTGTCCTTTTCCGGAAGTTTCTGAAGAACTTATCGAAGTGAACCTCCAGTTCATCAGGCACCAGCAATGTTGATTTGGTTACATGGTTTGTGGGTTTGAGTTCCAATTTCTGTAAATTATAATAAAAAACCCTTTTTGTTCTGTTGAATTTTTGTTTATTTTTCGCTTTAATATCATAAAAATAGAGAATCATAT
>DAOVFD010000012.1 GCA_030668565.1 Microcaldota archaeon | reverse complement strand
AGAAGAGGGTGGCCAAAGAGCTTCCTGAAAGTCTGTATGGCGCTATCGAAGCCCTTGAAAGCGATACCAAATTCATAAAAGGAGTGATGCCTCCTGAGCTTCTGGAGGAGTATCTTGACCTCAAGCTCAGACAGCACAGGGAAGACAAAAAAGCAGTGAGTATGCAGGACCACAAGAAATACTACAACATCTGATTTTTTTATTTCTTTTTTTATATGTCGAACCCCAGATGTTCTCTTATAATTTTCGTGTATATGATATTATATAAACGTGAAGATGATAAAGATGGAAGAATCTATATTGCTGGAAACGATCGGAGATACGATTGAAAACAGGATAATCGATTTCCTTATCGAAGGTCAGGGACTGGATTACAGCAAAAAGGACATTGCAGATGGATGCGAAATTTCGAGGCCTAGTGTTTATAAGATTCTGCCGAAACTGCTAAAAGAGGGAGTAATAAAAGTCAGTCGTAAAATAGGTCGCATCACCCTTTACACACTGAATCCAGATAATGAAAAGGTAAAGGCACTGCTTAAATTAGAGGAAATACTTCTGAAGGAATCGTTCGAAACTGTAGGGCAAAGCGTGCGCAGGCCGGTTCCCCAGAAGTCATAGTTTTATTTCTTTTTTATTTCTCTTTCTGCCTCGTGGAGTTCCCAGGGATAAATTATCCAGTCAGTCGTAATTCTAATATAATAATCAGGAGTTATTAGTGAAGTCGGCTTGAAATGCAAAGTGGCAGTCCTGATTTCCTTTGCGCCCTTTTTCTCGATGTATTCCTTTGCCGTAATCAGGCTTTTTCCCGTATCTGCAATATCGTCTATAATCAGGACTTTCTTTCCTTCGATGTTAAGAGGCATATCATGCGTAATTTCAGGGAATTTGTTCCTCTTCCCTATTGCCTTATAGAACTGGATTCCAAGAATCCCTATTTTCTTCATATCAAGAACATCTGCGAAGATTCTCAACGGCACTAATCCACCCCTCGATACTCCTATAAGAACATCGGGCTTGTAATCCTTTGTTTTTTCAACGAGCTCTTCGCAGAGTGTTGCTCCATCATCCCAGGATAATCTTAGAAATTTCATAACTGATTTTTTACACCTCACCTTTTTAAGAATTGTCTATTTACATAAACCCCTGATTGTTATGGAACTCATAGTTGCGGAAAAGCCAAAAGTCACCCAGAAAATAGCCAACGCAATAGGGGAAAAGGTTACAAGGAAAGCAAGGGGCAATGTCAGCTATTACGAGGTTGAAAAGGACGGTAAACTTATAGTGGTTGCGCCTGCGGTAGGCCATATTTACACGCTGGCAGAAAAGGACAGAACCAGGGGATATCCTGTTTTTGACATTGAATGGGTTCCCTCTTATAAGGCATCAAAGACTGCTGCTTTCACAAAACCATACCTTTCCCTTCTTGAGGAGCTTGGGAAAAAGGCGGATAGTTTTGTATCTGCCTGCGACTATGACATTGAGGGAACTTTAATTTCTTACAATGTATTCCGGTTTGCAACCAAAATAAAAGAAGGAAAGAGAATGAAATTCTCAGCACTTACGAGGAAAGATCTGTCGGAAGCATATGAAAACATGGGTGATTTCGACTATAACAATGCATATGCAGGGGAGGCAAGGCATGTTCTTGACTGGTATTATGGTATAAACCTGAGCAGGGCGCTGATGGGTGCATTGAGAACAGCGGCACAGATGAAGGTAATGAGCATAGGAAGGGTCCAGGGGCCTGCACTGAACATTCTCGCAACCCTCGAAAAGGAAATCAGGGCATTCGTTCCTGTCCCCTACTGGGTTCTTACGGCAAGCATCAAAGGAGTTCAATTTATACACAGGAAAGAGAGATTCTTCGATGAGGGAGAAGCGGGGAAAGGCCTTGAGAGGACCGCAAAGGAAGGAACGGTTACAAAGGTTGAGAAGAAAGCAATTAAGGTATGGCCCGGCCCGTGCTTTGACCTCACAAGTCTGCAGGTGGAGGCCCACAGGACTTTCGGTTTCAATCCTTCAAAAACACTCCAGGTTGCACAATCACTCTATGAAGATTCACTCATAACATATCCAAGAACCTCATCACAGCAGATTCCCCCCAGCATAAACCTTCCTTCGATTATAAAGAAAATGGCGGACATCGGAGAATACGAACCTATCACGAAAAAAATAATGGAAAACAGATGGTTCAGGATATTCCAGGGAAAGAAAACAGATCCTGCACATCCTGCAATCCATCCAACAGGACTCAAACCCAAAGGAAAACTTGGAAAGGATGAAGGACAACTCTATGATTTGATTGTAAGAAGATTCCTTTCTGCTTTTGCACCCGCTGCTGAAAAGGAGAACACCAATGTGGATGTTGATGCCGGAGGGGAACCGTATTTTGCAAAAGGAAGCAGGATAACGGATAAGGGATGGACTGAGTTTTACGGAAGATATTTCAGGGGTGTTGACAAGGAACTACCTGAATTTGTGAAAGGAGAGGAAGTGGATGTAAAGAGAAAGAAAAAGACGAAAAAGGAAACCCAGCCTCCGAAAAGATATACACAGGCATCAATAGTATCCGAACTTGAAAAGAGAAAACTCGGTACAAAGGCCACTAGGTCCACAATAATAGACACGCTTTTCAAAAGAGGTTATGCAAGCGGAAAACCCATAGAAGTAACGGATTTCGGTCTGAAGGTCAGGGATGTTCTGGAGAAATATGCACCCGAGATACTTGATGAGGAGCTGACAAGAAAGATAGAGGAGAACATGGAAAAGATACAGGAGGGAAAACTCGGAAAAGAGGAAGTGATAGAGGAGGGAAAGGAGATACTTATCCAGATTCTTGACAAATGGAAGAAGAACGAGGGGAAGATAGGGAAGGAGATTGCCGAATCATTGAAGGTTACGGAAGCGAAAGAGAACGTGGTCGGGAAATGCGATAAATGCGGGGGAAGCCTGAGAATAATAAGAATGAAGGCTGGAAGGCAGTTCATAGGATGCAGCGGTTATCCGGAATGCAGAAACACTTATCCGCTGCCGACAGGTGCATTCGTAAAGATAACTGAAAAGATATGCAAGGAATGCGGAAAGCCGGTTGTTTTCGTGGCAAGACAGAAGATGAGATTCGAGATGTGTATAGACCCGAACTGCCCCTCAAAAGATAAATGGAAGAAGAAAGGTGAGAAGAAATGAGGCGGATTTCTGATTTTGATGTCATGGGAAAGAAGATACTCATAAGGGTGGATTTCAACTGCGCAATAGAAAACGGGAGGATAGTTCCCGGAGAAAGAATAGAAGCGCATTCCAGGACGATAAGGAAGCTGGCGGAGAGAGGAGCGAAAGTGATTGTGCTTGCTCATCAGGGAAGAAAAGGGGAAATGGATTTCCTGAACCTTGAACAGCACGCAGGACTTATTGGGGTTTATGTAGGAAGGCCTGTGAAATATGTTGATGATTTGACAGGGGGGAAGGCAAAAAATGCGATAGAAAATTTGAAAGAAGGTGAGGTGATACTCCTTCAGAACGTAAGGGTGCGTGAGGACGAGATGACGGAGGAGGGTGAGATTGTAAGGGAGCTTTCCCCGCTTGTGGATTATTACGTTCTTGACCCATTGAGCGTTGCGCATAGGGCCCAATCAAGCGTTGTAGGATTTTCAAAAAGGATTCCTGCTTTTTACGGCGATGTCATTTCCAATGAAGTGAACGCGCTTGAATCATTGAAAGGAGTCAAGGATGTTGTTTTTGTGCTTGGGGGCTCCAAGGTTAAGGACTCATTCAATATCATGAGAAGCTGGCTTTCCGGAGGAATGGCGGATAAATTCCTTACCGGAGGGGCGCTTTCGATACTGCTTCTGAAGGCAAAGGGATATTCAATAGGCGATTCCGAAGAATATTTTGAAAAAGAGGGATTGGGAAAGTATCTTGAGGATGCGGAAAAGATTCTTGGAGAATTCGGGGACAAAATAGAAATCCCGGTGGATGTGGGGCTTAAGATAGGAGATGAAAGGGTTGAATGCGATTCAGACAGGATAAAGAAGGGAGAGATTTTCGATATCGGAGAGAAGACGATTGAAAAATACAGCAGGATAATATCAGAGGCAGGAGCGGTAATCATGAATGGACCTATGGGCGTCTATGAATCAGAAAAGTTTGCAAAAGGGACAAAAAGTATTCTGGAGGCAATAGCAGAATCAAAATCATACTCGCTTATTGGCGGGGGGCATACTATAACCGCGATAAAAAAACTGGGAATAGACAAGAGCGGATTCGGCTATGTAAGCCTTGCAGGGAAGGCACTGATAGAATACCTTTGTGGAAAGGAACTGCCCGGCATAAAGGCCCTGGAAGAGAATGAGAAAAAATTCAGCGTTTAGCATCTTTGTAAAGTTCCAGGAATTTTTCAGCGACCTTTTCAATATCATATTCTTTTGCGTCTTTCTTGCCCTGTTTTCCGAGTTTTTTTCTGAGCGCAGGCCTCCTGAGGAGAATGTTTATTTTGTCTGCCATCTCATCTTCCTTTCCAACTTCAACAAGAAAGCCGTTCTCCTTGTCTTTTATGACCTCTTTGGCACCAAGGCGCTTCACCCCTATTACAGGAATCCCAAAGTTCATCGCTTCCACAAAAGTAAGGCCGAATGTTTCGCTGTCAGATGCTGAGGCAAAAATATCCGCAGAAGCATAAGCACCCGGCAGTAGTTCATCTTCCACGAAACCGGTGAATATGACATTTTCCATCTCAAGCTCTTTCGCAAGTTTTTTGTATTCTTCCAGGGAAGGTCCCGAACCGACTATAACAAGGATTGCATTGTTTACGTTCTTGAATGCTTTTATGAGGCGGTCGACCTTTTTCTCAAAACTTATCCTCCCAACATAAAGGACGATTGGTTTACCTGCGGGTATTTTGTATTTTTTCATGAATTTTTTCTTATCAACTTTTGCGAACTTTTTAAGCGAAATACCATTAGGTATATAAAGAACATTCTTTACCCCGTATGCCTTAAGCTCTTTTTTGAGCTCTTCTGTTGGCGCAGTAGTGCAATCTGCCTTTGAAAAGACATAGGATATCAATTTTCTTACGGGAGATTTTGAAAATTCCGCAAGATGCTTGGGCAGCATTCCCTTGAAAAGATGGGGGATATAGTCGGGGAAGTGGGTATGGTAGGTCGCAATAACAGGAAGACCCATTTCTTTTGAAACACGCAATGCCTTCAGACCCATAAGAACCGGAGCATGCAGATGGACTACATCCGGTTTTTCTTTTTTAAGTATTTTTTCTATTTGCCTGCTCCTTATTCTGGACATTCTGTATCCTTCATAAAAAGGAAAGGGGTCTGCAGGAACCCAGTATATCCTGAACCTCCTGTTTATTCTTTCGGTCCTGAGCTTCTTCCCACCTGGTGCAAAAAGCACAACCTCCGCCTTTTTTGAGATAATTGGAAGAATATCGGAAAGAAAGACAACCACTCCGTTTTTTTGCGGATGGTACGTTTCGGTAAATACGGCAACCTTCATGAACTCTCCGACTCGTTCGTTTCATTGTCTTCACTAAAGTTCTCTAGATAATCCAGGAATTTCTGCATGTCGACCGTGCTGTTCGTTTCATTGCCTGCGGTTTCCTCCCCGGTAGCAGGACATTTCTGGTCTGTGCAGTTTCCGAAAAGACAATCTGCATCAGTGAGACAGCATTCCTCCCTGAAGAGAGCCCATTCCTCGCATTCCAGACCTTCATATATACAGACTCCATACTCGCCGCCCGTCTCGTTGTCCTTTCTTATCTCGTAACCGTATCCTTTGTCAGCGCAGTTTACTGCTGCTGGGTTGGGGATGCCCGCTGTTTCATTTTCTTCCATTGACTGGGAAACATTCATGCATAATTCAACTTTGGAGGAATTCGCTATCATTGAGCAGTACGTGCTGTTCTTTGTTCCGCCGGCCATTTCTATATAACAGTCGTCCTTGTACCCTGCATCGGATATATCCATACATATTGATTCATCAAGAGTCAGGGCAACTATGCTCACAAGGCATCTGTCCCTTCGCTCACCGGCAAGGTCGCAGATGGATTTCATCTTGAGCTGAAGGGCAACTAATGAGATACATCTGTCCTTGTCCTCCTCATCTCCAGAGTAACATCTCTGCAGCTCGTTTTTCCATTCGCTTTCTTCAAGAAGGACATCATAGGCCCCTTCCGTAAGATTTTCCGGGGGAGTAATTTGTTTATTGGTGTACCATTCGTAATCGATAAGCTCAAAATCCCAGTAGTACTGCTTTCCCCGATAGGAATAGTTGAAATGTTTTGAGTATGCGATTCCTGTTTTGTCATCGATACACATATTCCAGCTGAAGACCTTCGGGCTGGTCGGGGAGATACTGAAACGGGCTGCCTCACCGACAGTGAGGTTTGTAAGGTCCGTAACATAGCTTATCTCGGTACATCCATGCCCGTTCACTGTTTTATTGACGAGCACGGGCGAGAACTCAACGTATCCATTCTCCATAAAATAATCCATCTGTTCCATATTCATTTCTATGGTTGAATCGTCGAAAAACTTTGATTGCAGTGAAAGCAGATAACTGTGGAACATCGGCTCGGTGGTATTTTTTACCGATGAACACATCCTGACGTTCATGAAATCGACGCAGAATATTGTATCGTTGCTTAAGAGATAAAGCTCCTTTTCGGAGATAGGATTGCTGAAATCCAGCATCTTTTCATCGCCTCTCACAAGAAGAGTGTAATCTATCACATAACCGTCGTTGCTTTCACTGTATGAATAATAGTAATCGGTCTGGCCCTTCCCGACCCCGATAGTTTTTTTCAGCAGTTCCTCGGCTTCCGTGGTATCCGGTCCGACGGTTGCCGGGCCCGGAATAAATGTAATCACCACGGCAACGATTACCAGTACTACACCCGCAATGAGCAATAATCTATCTTGTGTTTTCATTTTGGCACCCCCAGGTTTTAATCAACTTAAAAGATTAAGATTAAAAAGCATTCATTAAAAAGTATTTATAAATCATGGTGTTCAAATGGGAGCTTTTGATTGGTTATTAGGAAAAAAAAAGGAAGAAGGGAAATCCGGGAAAGAGATAACTGGCGGTAGGATACTGGCAAAGCCTTTCAAGATTAATCTTTCGTTTACGCCCCTGCGGCTTTCTGCAAACAGCAAAAACTCCGTCAATCTGCTCATAAAGATAAAAAACCTGACAAAGGACCCGCAGCTTGTATCCGTGGATATCCTGCTTCCGAAGAATGCGCTGATAGGATTCGAGCCTACCTGCATAAACAAGGCGATGGAAAAAAGAACAGGGGAAGTCATGCCTGACGAAATCAAAGAGGTGTCTGTTCCGATATGGGCAAGCACGCAGACAACACCTGGAACGCATGAGATAGGGGTAACAGTATATGCGCATTACATAGGATATGAAAAAGTCCTCAATTACATGAAAACAAAAACAACACTGAGAATCGTGTGATTACTCCAGTGAATTGATAACCTCTGCGAGAGCATTGGCTATTTTTATCCCCTTGTCAGTAAGCTTTACCATTCTCTTTTTTCCGTTCAGTTCCGTAGTGACTATTCCTTTCCCTTCCATTTCCCTTATCAGCTTTGTAGTGTGAACATAGGTGGCGCCGCTTTCCTTGGCAAGCTCGGTTAGGTACTTGGTATCCTGGCTGTCCTTCAGGACGAGCAGCATTTTGCATGGTTTGATGCGGATGAACCTGTTTACCATATTTTCACCTGAGTCTTGTTGCCTCGAGGTCTGCCATTGCACGTGATTCCTTCCTCAGCATCATTCCGGCCGAGCGTGCAAAATCCTCTGTCTTGTTCATGTCACCGTGCATTGTGATTATTCTTTCAGGTGTTGGCCTGAGGTTCCTGAGATATGCCATAAGCTGTGCCCTGTCGCTGTGTCCAGAAAAACCTTCCGCAGTCTCAACCTGCATGTTTATTTTAAGCAGTTTTGTCTTTCCATCGTCCCCCAGGAGGGGAACTTCCCTGATGCCGGTCTGGATTTTGTGACCAAGGGACAATGAACTCTGGTAACCGACGAATATGATGGTGTTTTTCTCATTGTCTGCCATAAGCTTCAGATACTCAAGTGAAGGTCCCCCTGCAAGCATACCCGAAGGTGCCAGTATCACCGCTGGTTCGCCGTTTACTATCTCCCCTTTGTCCGTACCCTTGGCTACCTTAATCAGCGGATTTTCAAAGGGACTCCTGTCCGAGAGTATTCTTCTCTGCAGCTGTTCCCTCAGATATTCTGGGTACGCCGTATGAATTGCAGATGCTTCAAGCACCATACCGTCTATGTATATGGGCACCTGGAAATCAGGGTGCCTTCTTGCGTATTCCTCAAGAACAAGCATAATTTCCTGACTCCTGCCGACAGCAAAAACCGGAATAAGGACTTTTCCTCCCCTGGAAATCGTCTTCTCTATTATATCAGTCAGTCTCTTCTCGCTATCGAAACGGTTTATCGTCATGTCATTCCTCCCCCCGTAAGTACTTTCTATAAGGAGGGTTTCGACTCTCGGGAATCTTGTATTCGCCGGGTCGAACAGCCTTGTAAAACCGAACTTCATGTCACCGGTATACACGAGGTTGTGTGCGCCTTCCCCTATGTGAAGGTGGACCGATGCGCTTCCGAGAATGTGCCCTGCATTGTAAAGGGTCATTTTTATCTCGGGAGTGATGTCAACCACTTCACCGTAATTCACAGGTATTATATGTTTCAGCTCATTTTGAATGTCCTTCTTGGAGTAAAGCGGCTCTATGTTCAACGACTTCTTGCAGAGGTTTATGTAATCCTGCTGAAGTAAAACCATCAGGTCTCTTGTGGGTGGGGTACAGTACACAGGACCCTGGTAATCGTACGCAAAGAGATATGGAAGGAAACCCATGTGGTCCATATGGCTGTGGCTTATAACAACTGCATCAAGTGATTTCATTGAAAAGCCGAGCATGTTCAGGTACGGATATGCCTTTGAAGTATCAGAAGTGGAGGTATTCACACCAACGTCTATGAGTACCTTGCTGTTCTGCGTCTGGACAAGAAGGCAGGAACGGCCGACCTCCTTGAAACCACCCAGAGCGACTATCCTTATCCAATCGCTTGTCGGACTTGGCTGGCATATCTTTTTTCCTATGTCAACCAGGAATTTCTTTCTTTCCGCAGCACCAACAACGTTTATCTTCCTGACGCCCCGAAGAGTAACTGAAGGCATGGTTGGCGCCCTTATAACCACCGGTGCCCATCCGGTTCTGAGCATTATCTCCTTGAGGAGAGAACCCCCTTTTCCGATTACAAGACCGGATTTGAGGGATTCTATATGCACCTCTGACATTTCAGGAACGAAAGTTATCTTCTTTACACCAGCATCCGCAGGCACCAGTGATTCTATGACCTTCTTTGAATCCTCTATCGGAAGAAGAACGCTGGAATCCGACCTTATCGTTACCTTCTTCTTTATGGAGGTGGCAAGCTCCTTTATCAGCGAGTCTTTTTCATAGAATGCCTTTATGTTCTTGATGTATATGACCATCGAAAGTCCTTCCGGCTCTATCTTTGTGACCTCGCAGTTCTTTGGCATTATCTCTATGATTTTCTTGATTATGTCTTTATAGTGCAAAAAAACACCTCTGTTTCTGTTTTTTATTTGATTTAAAAAGCATAAAAAAGCGGCAAAATGAGAAAGCCGCTTACCTTGAAGATTTTGATGGTTTAAGTATTTTCTGGACTTCTTCCTTTTTTATTCTCTGGAAGCCCTTTTTGGTAACCACTGTCAGGTCTATCCTTTCCCCGCTTCCGGCGTCTCTCCTCATTGCAGCCCTCACGGATTTTGCCGCAAGCAGAAGATTGTCCTGAATCGAAGCGTTTTCCTGGAAGAGCTCCTCCATAACACCGTAAGCTATCGGCGAACCGCTTCCTGTCGCGGTCATCTTTTCCTCTGTTACCCCTCCGAGCATGTCAACACTGAAAATCCTTGGTTTTTTGTCTATTCCGCCGATGAGAAGCTGGACGAAGAACGGGAAAAACTTGTACTGTGAGAGTATGTTTGCGAGAAGCGTTGCCGCGGCCCCTACGTTTGCCTTCCTTCCATGCTTAAGCTCGTAAAGCTTGAGTTCTGCCTTCATCCATCTCACTAAAGTCTGCGCATCACCCACGCTTCCTGCGATTGTCATCGCTATGTTGTCTGCTATAGGATAAATCTTGTCGATATCCTTACTTGCTATGAAATAACCCATGGTCGCTCTTCTGTCCGAAGCAAGAACTACTCCATCCTTACAGACAAGACCCACGGTGGTGGTTCCCGTTTTCATGGCTGTTTTCATAGCCTCCGCAGCATTTGTTTCATTATTCATAGTTATCACATTAGGAGAATAAGTGAAATTATTGTGAATAAGAATATTTTTAAAGGTTCAGATATGTTGGCGATAACAGTAAATTTGGGAATTATGAAAAGAATCCGGTTGTAAAAAAGATAATGGAAATTGAATTAGCACTAAGCACTAATTGAACAAACCGCGCCGACCCCGACACCACAGCTGACTCGATTTGATATCACCAAGAAAAGCAATGATATAAACATTTTCGAAAACAGAAAGCAATTAAGGTATTAACAACAGAGAATATGATTGGGTTTTTAAAATAAATGAATAAGATTACTTTTTGTGGTGATTTCGATGGACAAAACAGAAAATTACGAAGTTAAAGATATTTCTCTTGCAGAACAGGGGAAACTGAATATCGAATTTGCTGAGGCGCACATGCCGTTAATGGCGACGATTAAGAAAAGGATGGAAAAGGAGAAGCCGTTCAAAGGACTTACGATAGGGCTTGCTCTTCATGTAACGAAGGAGACTGCAGTACTTGTGAGAACACTTGCTGCTGGTGGAGCGAAAGTGGCGATAGCGAGCTGCAATCCGTTGAGTACGCAGGATGATGTTGCTGCAGCGCTTGCGAAAGAAGGATTTCACGTTTATGGATATAAGGGCGAGAATAATGAAGAATATTACAGGTATATTGAAGCGGTTATCGCACAGAAACCTGACATAACCATAGATGATGGATGCGACCTTGTAACCATGATTCATACGAAGCATAAGGATATGCTGGAGAAAATAATCGGGGGATGTGAGGAAACAACCACCGGAGTTATAAGGCTTCATGCAATGGAGGAAGATAAGGCGTTGAAATACCCTGTGATTGCTGTCAATGATAACAAGACAAAACACCTGCTTGATAACTATTATGGAACCGGACAGTCTGCAATTGATGGACTTCTCAGGGCGAGTAATATTCTATTGGCAGGAAAGACTTTTGTTGTATGCGGTTATGGAGATTGTGGAAAAGGAGTTGCACTCAGGGCAAAAGGATTTGGTGCAAATGTTATTGTTACCGAAGTGGATGCGTTCAGGGCAATGCAGGCAGTGCTTGACGGGTATCGCGTAATGACAGTTGCTGATGCTGCGAAAATCGGTGATATCTTCCTTACAGTTACCGGGGACAAACATGTGATAAGCACTGAACATATTGAAACAATGAAAGACGGTGCGCTGCTAGCAAATGCAGGACACTTTGACAATGAAGTTGATGTAGCAGGCATGAACGAGAAATGGAAAAAGAGGAGGATAAGGCCGTTCCTTGACGAGTATGATGTTGATGGAAAGAAGATTTATCTTGCTGCTGAGGGAAGGCTTGTGAACCTCGGAGCAGCAGAGGGTCATCCATCAGAGGTTATGGCAACTTCTTTTGCAGGACAGACTCTTGCATGTGAATATCTTGTACAAAATAAAGGCAAACTTAAGCCTGAAGTAATTACGCTTCCTGAAGAGATTGATAATGAGATAGCCGAATTGCAGCTTGAGGTCATGGGAGTAAAGAAGGACAAATTGACTAAGGAACAGGAAAAATATCTTCACAGCTGGCAGGAAGGCACCTGAAAGACAGAAAGATTTATAATTAACATCGGAGAATAGAGTCTGAAGGTGTTTAATATGGCGACCAAACTTTCAAGACTCTACGGAATGGAGATATTTACGGATGCAGGAAAATTCCTGGGCAATATACAGGACTTTATTCTTGATTTTGAAACAGGAGAGGTGCTCAGGATACTGACTGAGCCGATGCCCAGAGACAAAGAAGACGTAAAGAAAATGCTCAGAGAGAAAAGCATAATGTACAAAAGCGTCAAATCAGTGGAAGACGTAGTTGTTGTTGCAAAAGGACCGGGAGCCGCGCCTCCAGAGTAAAGGCAGAATTATGGGAGATGGCCTAAAGAAAGCATTTGCTATAATAGGCGGCCTTGCCATAGGTATAGGCATAGTCTGGGTTGCAAATGACATAATAGGACTGGACCAGGACACGATGATAATAGTAGGGGTGGTAATGACCATCTTTGCATCAATGGCGCTTTATTTTATGACCAAGAGTGCCCACTAGCTTTCTGATTTTGTTTTTTGTTCTTTTTGTAGGCAGGACGAGGACCATTCCTTTTTCAGGCTGGCCGTATACTACTACATTCTTTTCTCCAGCATTTAGAATGAAAGCGAGTGCAGTAAGATCCTCTTCCCCATCTATAAGAATAGCCCCGCCTTCTCTGATAAGCTTCCCTGCATCCCTCAGAAGATAATCCGAGAGAGTACCCTTCCTGTTCTTGTAGTTTCTTATATTTTTGAAAGAAGACAGAAGGATGCTCCTTTTCTTTTTGGTTATTTTCCTTCGTTTTATCTTGAAATCGAAAACAGCAAGGTGCGGCTTTATCCCTTTGCTGAGCAGGACAAGAGTTGATTCGTCCCCGACGGTTATTATTCGTTTGTTCTTTATTTTTCTTAAAAAAGACGGGCTGGCATATAGCCTGCCCAAAGGTTTTTTCAGCATTCTTTTGACTTTATCAGGGAGAACCACCATATTCCTGTTAGAAAGGAGAATAAAAATAAACCTGACGGAAAATAAAAAAAGAAAAAGAAGGATTACCCCTCTTTTTGGCCATACGCTATTCAGCTTGAATACTTCTCGGCATACTCCCCTATGTACGGAATCTTGTATTTCTGGCCTTTGTACGCATAAACTATTCCCACGTAAAGACCGTACAACCAGAGAATAAGCGATATCGGCGATAACAGACCAAAGCTAACCATTGCAATCACGAGCCCTATCAGTCCCAGAATGAGGGATTGCATCCCGTGGAATTTGGTAAATTTATCCTTTGCTATCACGAATACTATCAGTCCGCTAAGCCATGAGAGAATGTATGCTACCAGTGCCAAAGTGGTATCCTTCTCCCCCGTTGCTATGGGGGCCTTTTTTTCTTCTGTTGTTGTACCTGCCATAATATCAACCTCCTAGAATGCTAAGCATACTACGCCAAACTTTTTAAAGAATTAGCAAGCATCAAAGTTGGTAGTGGAGATAAAAATGACACACAAACATTGGTCAGAATGGCTGGCAGACAGGGTAATAGAAGAAAAGAAAGAGCCTTACGTGATAACGGCAGGTATGACTACATCGGGTCCTGCACATATCGGCACCTTGTGCGAGTTTCTTTTTCCTGCGATGATTAAAAGGCAGCTTGAACGGAAGGGCAGGAAAGCCGGATTTTATTTCATAGCAGACATATTCGATGCTTTCGACTCAGTTCCAGCAGCGATGGAAAAATACAGGGATGAACTTGAGCCGTATCTGGGGATTCCTCTTTGCAATGTTCCGGACCCGACAGGCAAGAGCAGGAGTTTCGGGGACCACTTCCTTGATGAAGCAAAGGCACTGATGAAAAAATTCAACGTTGATGCAGAAGTAATACGCATAAACGAATATTATGCAGATGGAAAATTCGATGAATACGCAAGATTCTTTTTGAAACATGAAAAAGAGGCGAGAGAGATAGTCGAGAGAACCAGCGGAAAACAGCAGAAGAAGGACTGGTCACCGATTATGCCCGTCTGCGAAAAATGCGGGAAGATAGCAACAACAAGGGTAGTCTCGCAGGACGGGGAAAATTACGAGTATGTATGCGACAAAGAGGTGGAATATACGAAGGGATGCGGCTACAGGGGGAAAGGAAAAATAAGCGACCACAAATACAAGCTTACCTGGAGGCTGCACTGGCCATCTTGGAAGCAGCTTTTCAAAAGTAGCATAGAGGGAGCAGGGATAGACCACCATACGAAAGGCGGTTC
>DAOVFD010000127.1 GCA_030668565.1 Microcaldota archaeon | reverse complement strand
ATTTTCTTAAGATTGTATAGTTCCTGGAGTAGATAGATGCTTCCGCACACCACTATGAGGTCCCTTTCCCCTGCCTTTGTTATCGCCTGCCTGAGTGCGCTCTTCAGGTCTTTTTTTGCAGATGCATCGGTGAAAATACCTGCTTTTTTCTTTATCTCCTTTGGGTCAACATATCCGTCATCCACCATGGTTGAAATAAACAGTGAAGCATGGGGCGCAAGCAGCTCAGTCATTCTCATCCAGTCCTTTGTCTTCTTTGCAGCAAATACAACTATCAATTTATCATAATCATAGATGTTCAGATTGGTTACAAGCGTTCCTATTCCATCCGGGTTGTGAGCAGCATCAGCTATAATCCTGGGTTTGTTGTTCACCACCTGCATTCTCCCGGGATGCTTTGCCCTTTCCAGACCGCTTCTTATTGCTTCTTCGCTTATCCCGAGTTCCTCCGCAACGGCAACAGCCAGAGAACCGTTGAATGTCTGGTGGTCCCCTGCAAGAGATGTTTTTAAATCAAGATAATAATTAGCACCCATGTAATCAAAAACAGAAGATGAAGGTTCAAGTTCTTTTATCTCTTTGAAGAAATCCTTTCCCAATCTTCTCAATTGAACTCCTTTACCTCTGGCTTCACGATTTATTATTCCAACAACTTCATCATCAACTCCGGTTATACATACTCCCTTCTTGATGATTCCTGCTTTCTCCTCAGCTATTTTCTCAATATTATCCCCAAGGAATTCGGTATGGTCAAGTCCGACGGTTGTAATTACGCTTATATTGGCATCAGCAACATTTGTGGCATCGTATTTTCCGCCCATCATAACCTCGACAACAGCAAAATCAACTTTTTCATTCCTGAAATAATCATAGGCAATTGCAGCATAGGCCTCCCACACTGTCATCTCAATTCCTTTTCCATACAAATCAAGCATTTTCTTCTCATATTCCTCAAGCTTCTTCGAATCTATCCATCCACCGTTAATCTGGAATCTTTCAAAAGGGGAAACGGTATGTGGTGAGATAAAAGTGCCTACCTTGTATCCCTCCTCCCTTAATATAGAAGAAATATAAGCAGCAGTAGAACCCTTGCCATTGGTTCCCCCAATCATTATAATGCGTAAATCCTTCTGTGGATTGCCCAGCGCATTCATCACTTTTGTAATGCGTTCAAGACCCGGTTTCGAACCGTATTTTCCAAGTTTTTCCTCTAGACTCATTTACCTACCTTTCTTTCCGCAGCTTCAACCACGTTATTAAGGAGCATTGCAACAGTCATAGGCCCAACTCCTCCTGGAACAGGAGAACAGTCAGCATTTTTTATGACCTCGTCGAATTCAACATCGCCTTTTATAGTTGCACCAACTTTCGTTATCCCGACATCTATTACAATCGCTCCTCTCTTTACCATATTCCCTTTTACCAGCCCGGGCATTCCAACGGCTGATATAAGTATATCTGCGGTCTTCGTATATTCGGAAAGATTTTTCGTTTTTGAATGACATACAGTTACGGTCGCATTTTTTCCCAAAAGAAGAGTTGCAAGCGGTTTTCCCACGATATTGCTTCTTCCAATCACCACCGCATGCTTTCCTTCCAGTTTAACATCATAATATTCAAGCATCCTGATTACACCTGCAGGAGTTGCAGGCAGGAAAGAATCCATTCCCAGGAACATTCTTCCCATATTTACAGATGTCCAGCCATCAACATCCTTCTTTGGGTCTATCCGCTCTATAACCCTCAGCGAATCGATGTGCTTTGGTAATGGGGCCTGGACTATAAACCCGTCAACATGCTCATCTTCATTCAGTTTGTCGATAAGTCCAAGCAACTCGCCTTCCGGAATTTTTTCAGGTAGCTTATGAATATGCGTTTTTATTCCTGCGCCTGCCGCTTTCTTGACTTTTGTATTTACATATATCTGGGATGCATTGTCACCCCCAACAAGAATAATTCCAAGAGTAGGCGTATAGTCAAGCTTTCCGGACTTTCGTTTAACCTGTAGGATGAGCGCTTCTGCCGGTTCTTTCCCAGAAAGGGTTCTATACATAATAAAATTAAGAGGTGAAGACGTTAAAAAGGTTGGGATATGGGTGTAAGATTGTTTTAAAATATTTATACTCTAATGATAAGTTCTAGCGGGCTCGTAGCTCAGGCTGGTTAGAGCGACGGTCTTATATGGCCACCTCTAATACATAGGTGTGTTTCCTAAGACAGCCGTAGGTCTGGAGTTCAAATCAGTTTTCGGTCTTGAGTTTCCAGTTTCGTTCAAACGCGAAACCCGGAACAGAAAACCGGAAACCGTGCGCTTCTCCACGGGCCCATTTTCTTTTTTAAGTCCTCCGTTTCGTGTCCTG
>DAOVFD010000005.1 GCA_030668565.1 Microcaldota archaeon | reverse complement strand
CCCTTATGGTCTTCTCTTGTCTTTCCGGGTCCGATACCCTTATTCATAAGTCTTGAAAGCGAAGGCAGGATATCAACAGGCGGGAATATGTTCTTTCTGTGGATGTCCCTGCTCAGGATAATCTGCCCTTCAGTAATGTACCCTGTAAGGTCAGGGATAGGATGTGTCTTGTCATCACCGGGCATTGTAAGAATCGGGAGTTGGGTAACAGAACCCTTTGCTCCCTTTACCCTTCCTGCTCTCTCGTAAATAGTTGAAAGGTCGGTGTACATGTAACCCGGATAACCTCTCCTTCCGGGAACCTCGTTTCTTGCTGAAGAAATCTCACGCAGAGCCTCACAGTAATTGGTCATGTCCGTGATAAGGACAAGAACATGCATGTCATGCTCATAAGCAAGATATTCCGCCGTAGTAAGCGCAAGCCGAGGGGTAATCAAACGCTCAACCGAAGGGTCGTCTGCAAGGTTCAGAAAAAGAACAGCATTTTCAAGTGCCCCTGTTTTTTCGAAATCGCGAATGAAGAAGGATGCCTCCTCATGCGTAATGCCCACTGCAGCAAAAACAACTGCGAACTTCTCACCAGTTCCACGGACTTTTGCCTGCCTTGCAATCTGGACTGCGAGCTGGTTGTGGGGAAGACCAGCACCAGAGAAAATAGGAAGTTTCTGTCCTCTTACGAGAGTATTGGTCCCGTCTATTGTTGAAACACCCGTCTGAATGAATTCTGAAGGGGTTTCACGCGAATAAGGGTTAATCGGCAGACCGTTGATGTCAAGCTTCTCATCAGGAATTATTTTTGGTCCCTTGTCCCTTGGCTCACCCAATCCTGTAAATGCTCTTCCAAGCATGTCGCTGCTCAGGCCGATTCTCATTGTTTCTCCAAGGAAACGCACTGTGGTTCCCGTAGTATTGATACCTGCTGTTGGACCGAAAACCTGGATAATCGCAATAGTTTCGCTGACATCAAGAACCTGCCCTTTTCTCCTTTCCCCGTTCGGAAGCATGATTTCAACTATCTCGTTGTAGCTTACTCCTGAAATGTCTGAAACGAAAACAAGCGGGCCCGCAATCTGTGTAATTGTTTTGTATTCTTTCATCATAATCACCTTTCCTTGATAAGAGTTTCAAACTCATCATCCATCTCCTTGTGGAGTTTGTCGAATTCATCAAGCTTGTTCTCAGGAATTTCCCTCATTCTTCCGATTTTTGCTATCGAGGGCAGCTCCTGGATTTTCTTGAGCTGTACACCGAGGTCAAGCGCGGAATTCGTTCTGTCACCGAATTTAAGTATGGATTTAAGCATCAGGTATTGTTTTTCAAAACCGCATCTTGCATCAACATCACTGAAAGCATTCTGCTGGAGATAATCCTCCCTGAGCATCTTTGTTACCAGAAGGATTGCCTGCTCCTTTTCTGGAAGAGCATCAGGGCCTACAAGCTGTACGACTTCCTGCAGTTCCGCCTCTTTCTGCAGAAGCGCCATTGATTTCTTTGTCAGGTCCGGAAAATCCGATGAAATGTTTTCCATAAGCCATGGCTCAAGA
This sequence comes from Microcaldota archaeon, assembly GCA_030668565.1. Lineage (GTDB taxonomy): Archaea > Micrarchaeota > Micrarchaeia > Anstonellales > Bilamarchaeaceae > JAVZJR01. The sequence continues at coordinate 17,248 of DAOVFD010000005.1, read as the reverse complement.
CTGCCTGAGTATAATGAATAGCTCTTAAGCCAGTTGAAAGCAGGGAAGTGCCTTCTGTAGGCAAGCGAAGCATCCAAAGCAAGGAAAACCTTGGTAACGCGCAATGTGTTCTGGGAAACCGGCTCGGAGATATCGCCACCAGGGGGTGAAACTGCTCCGATAACAGTAACCGAACCGTATCTTTCATCGCTTCCGAGACATCTTACACGTCCTGCCCTTTCATAGAATTCTGCCAGTCTTCTTGCAAGATAAGCAGGGTAACCTTCCTCACCGGGCATTTCTTCAAGTCGCCCGCCGATTTCTCTCATGGCTTCCGCCCATCTTGAGGTTGAATCAGCCATCAATGCAATATCATAGCCCATGTCCCTGAAATATTCCGCAATCGTAATTCCTGTGTAAACGCTGGCTTCACGCGCAGCAACAGGCATGTTTGATGTATTTGCAATAAGTACGGTTCTCTCCATAAGGGGTCTTCCTGTATTAGGGTCGATAAGCTCGGGGAATTCCTTGAGGACTTCTGTCATCTCATTTCCTCGCTCACCGCATCCGATATAAACAACAATCTGCGTATCAGAATACTTCGCAAGACTTTGCTGTGCCACGGTTTTTCCACTCCCGAAGGGTCCTGGAATGCATGCCGTTCCCCCCTTTGCAATCGGAAAGAAAGTATCGACAACTCTCTGTCCTGTGATAAGCGGAATTACGGGCAGGAATTTCTCTATTACCGGCCTTGCCTTCCTCACCGAGCACCTCTGGTACATCTTTACAGGATATTTCTTTCCTTCAAATGAAATCCTTGCAACAATATCCTCGACAGTGAACTTTCCTGATTTTATCTCTTCTATTTTTCCATCCATCGGTGCCATAATCCTGTGTTCTATAAGCTCGGTTTCCTGAACAGTTCCAAGAATATCCCCTGTTTTCACTTTCTGTCCCTTTTTCACTTTTACCTTGAAGTCCCATTTCTTTTTCCTGTCAAGAGGCTCAGTAACAACACCTCTCTTGATGAATACTCCCTTTGATTTTTCCTCAATCATTTTGAGCGGTCTCTGAATACCATCATAAATATTCTTCAGTATTCCCGGCCCCAGTTCAACCGAAAGCGGTTCTCCTGTTGATTCAACGGGTTCTCCGGGCTGAAGACCTGAAGTGTCCTCATAAACCTGGACGACTGCAGTGTCCCTCACAATTTTGATTATTTCCCCGATTAGTTTTTCCTTACCAACTTTAACAACATCGTAAAGTCTTGCTCCGGGAAGGTTTGCTTCAACAACCGGACCGGATATTCTCTTTATGTATCCTCCTTTTTTCATTTTATTCTCCTCCATTATCATTTTGCTGCAAGGTCAAAACCAAGAGCACGCTTTATCATCTGCCTTATTTCATCCCCCTCTTCACTAACGCCCGTGTAAGCTGGCATTGGAATAATGACAGGATAGGCAATGCTGTCAAGTTTTTTTCTTAACCTCCAGTCTATTTTATTCAATAAATATTCATTAACGACAATTATTCCGAATTCTTCCTCGGTGAGTGCCTGTTCCAGTTTCTGCTGGAAATCGCTTTCGTCGGCTACCCTGCAGTATTCCAGCCCTGCAAGACGCATGCCGGTTACAAGCGGCGCATCCCCGATTACAAGAAACTTTGCTTTCATAACCATCACACCACTACAAGCATCTCCTTTACTTCCTCCTCAGGAATGTTGAACTCCTTTGCTTTCGCTATCTTTCTGAGATTATTCATCTCCTCCTCCTTAAGAAGTATGAAACCGAGCACTACACCTATTGAGAGGAGGCTTCTGTGGAATGCTGCGAGCTTTTCGGCTGCCAGCGCTTTTTCAAGTGCTATCTCCAGGTCTGTAAGCGACGTCTTGCCCTCTTTCATCTCAAGTTTACTGAATCTGGATTTTATCAGCGGGATTACCGCCTGGGTATCGGATGCCTCTATCAGTCTCTCAATGAATGAGGGTCTCAGGGTTCCCCCTTTTATAAGATACTTATGAATCTCGTCCTTTCCGAACTTGTGCCTTTTCAGCCTCTCCACTATCAGGATATTCCTCGCATCTATCTCCTTCTTCAGTATTTTTCTGATATAATTTATCTCCTTTCCACCGACCTGCGCGAGTCCCTTGTCCATGAAAAGATAGGTGTATGCATCCAAAATGCTTTCAGCCTGCACGAACATGTTCATGTTCTTCAGAGCATTGTTGAAGATGCGTCTCATATTCTTGCTGAACGCCGCAGTACTTACTGAAAGCATCTCTCTCCCAACCTCTGTTTTTTTCAATTCATTGAAAAGCTCGTCCCCGTCGGCTTTCATTATCCGCTCCGCCTCAGACTCCGGAAGCCCGCCCGTATTGATAATATAGGGCTTTATATCCCTGTAACCGAGCCCGGCAATTTTTGCATGTATCAGTGTTTTCATATTAAGGATGTCCCATTTTCTCAGCAGTGCCTTTACGGCAGGAAGGTCTTCCTTGGGGGCCAGACGGAGTATTTTTCCCACGGTTCTGGAAAAGTTTCTTGCAGATGCTATCTCTATTATTTGCGAACCCGTATAACCCCCTTCTCCGGTAAAGTCGTCCTTGTAGGAAGTTCTCTGCAGAAGCTCTATCATTCCGTCCACTGTTCTTACCCTTATCAACTCGTCACGTGTGCTCTGGTCGATAAGAAGAGCCTTCATTACCTTTATTCTGGCATTTGAATACCCGTATTTCAGGGCTCGGGATTCAATCTTAGGAGCCCTCATTACTTCTTCTCACCGCCAAAAAGCTTCCCAGCTATCATTTTTCTCAATTCGTCCCTTTTGAGTTCGAAAAGAGTTTCAAGAGTTAGGTCCACCCTCATCTTCCCGTCCTGCGTTTCTATTACAGCACCGCCAAGCGCATCGAGGTCAGCAACGGCTTTACAGCCATTCGGAAGCTTTGGAAGAAGCTTCCTGTCCTCTTTCCTAACACGCACCCTGAGCTTCATGCCTTTGAACTCCTTAACTGCAGCGGAAACGTTCTTCGAAAGGAAGTCCTTGTACTCCTTGCTCTTCCTTACTTCTTTCAGGGAAGAGAAGAAGTCGTCTATGGTATTGTTAATCACATCCTCACAGGCTTCGGCATTAATCCTCTTTGCCTCAAGCCTTGCCCATGCCATCCTCTCATTTTTCTGCTCTGAAAGAAGCTTTTCTATTTCTTTCTCTGCCTCCTTCTTCAAAGCAGTATGTTTGGAACGCTCATCCTCCTTCATCTTCTTTACGTGCCATTCCGCTGCCTGCACTATTTTGGTGGCTTCCTCGTCCGCCTCCTTAAGCAGAGAAGAGGTAATTCTCTCTATTCCCATGGTATTTCACCCAAGAACCTACTCCGCTATGGTACCAATCAGCAGGAACGCTATAACGAAACCGAACAGTACGATTGTTTCCGGAATAGCAACGTATATAAGAACGTTTTTCTCAAATTCCGGCCTTTCTGCCGCAACTCCAAGCGCTGTTGAACCAAGCGTCCCCTGGGACCATGCTGCTGCAAGGGCACTAAGTCCCATGGCAATTCCAGCTCCGAGTGCCGCACCGGCACCAGTTGTCAATCCACTTGCATCTACCATATATTTTCACCTCTTTTTCTTTAACGCGAATGGTGAGAAGAGAACCCCCCCACCCTCCAGGAATTTAGACCTGAATTCTATGATATTAAGCCTGCCAACCTGGATAAGCGATTCAAACATCGCAATAAAAGTATTGACGAAATGAAGGGCAACCAATAAAGGAAGCAGCACGATGACCATCAGTCCCGCCTCAGGAACCGGCATGAAGAAACCATTGATTATTTCTGCGAGCACTACACCTGCGACACCGACTGCTGCAATTCTCGCGTATGACAAAACATTACCTACAAGTCCAGGAAGCTCTAATGCACCCACCGCCCCTTCAATGTAAACAAGGACAATAACCGAAATTACCGCCAGTACAAGCGAGGGCATCATAAGCACCGGAGGAAGTAATCCGAAGAATCCGACTACGATTGCAAACGCGCCCCCTATTTCAGCTCCAAGCCATGCCAGTTTTGCTATTGCATGCTTCCTGTGATGCTTCCATAAGCTAATCGCACCGAGAAGGAACCCTATACCTACATGTATCAGTCCTACAATAAGCGTAATTCCCAGAAGAAGGGAGAAATCATGCAACCTGTGCAGGGCTGCAGTATACAGGGGCGAAGTTGCAATCGGAAGACCCCATCTGCTAAGCACCTCGAACCACTGTGCATGTGTCATTCCGGCCCATTCATCAAATATAATACCGAAGAAAATAGTCGGGAATGCGGAAATATACCATATTCCTGCAACGCTTTTCATTATGTCGCTCTTTGAGAATATCTTCATGAAGCCTAATGCTATTATAAGCGAGAATATACCGTAAATCACGTCTCCGACAATCATTCCGTAAATAATCGGAAGACCTATGAAATAGACAAACGTAGGGTCGAACTCGAAATAATTCGGTATTGAAAAGCTCTTTGTTATGAACTCGAATGGATGTTCATATTTCGGGTTTTCAAGAATGATGGGTGGCTGTTCCTTCTCGCTTATTGGAATTTCTTCAAGCAGTGCACTATCCCCGAACTTTTCTATTGTTTTTTTGAGTTCTCCGAAATCGCTTTCCTTCAGCCAACCTTCTATTACGGAAGCACTTTTCGAGAAAGCGAACCTTGATGAAATTTCCGCCCTCTCGGCTTCTATATCAAGAACACCTATTACCCCAAGAACCTCTTTTGCATGTTTTTCTGATAAACTTTTTCTTTCGGATTTAAGAGTTACAAGGCGTCGCTCCTTTTCCTTAAGAGTCATACGCAATTTTGAAAGCGTGCCTGCAGGGTCCGTCATATCCTCCGGCAACTGTATCGAAGAGAATCCAAGTTCCCCAAAAACGCCTTCCGGGGAGGGGGAATCCCTACCGTATAACACCAGCACTATGGCCTTTGTTTTTCCCTCATGTCCCGGTGCAAGTATATTATAGTGCCTGAGCACCGTGCCCAGCTTACTTTTCAGAGCCGGCAACTTGGACACCGGAATTTCCCCTACGCTGAACGCAATTGATTTTGAGGAGAGCATGCTGAAATTAAGCCCCTTGAACGCCTCCAGTTTTTCAACTGCCTGAATCTGCTGGGTAATTTTTGAAATGTCCTCCGTAAGGGTGCTTAACTCCCCGGACAGTCGTCTCAGTCCTTCCCCGACTTCCGCGTCAATTTTCTTGGACTCCAGGATAGCCTCGTTTCCACTGATACCCATTTCCGCGGCTGCCGTGGATTTCACAACTTCCTTGTCCATGTGGGAAACGGTACTCCTGAGTTTTACAAGCTGCTCGGAAACATCATCAAAAAATGCCAACGGCCTCCCCTGTTCAAGCTCCCTGGCCTTGAATCTCCTTATCTCGACCAGCCCGAGTTCATGAAGAGATTTAATTACATCAGAAAGAATAGACTTGAGTGTATATACCCTGATCTTTTTCATTTTTGCTGGTCTGAACATCGCATCATCCGGTCAAAGTCCTGCTATAAACGATTTACACAGTGACAATACGGAACGTTTATCAAGCTGTTTTTTCCTTATTTTTTCAGCATCTGCCTTTGCCTTACCCAGGGTTTTCTGGACCTCTTCTTCAATACCGGTCCCCCCTGCCTTAAGCTTCTCATTTTTATATTTTGTGACTTCCTCCCGGGCGGCCGCGGCTTCATCAGCTATTTCCTCTTTTGCCCTCCTGAGAATCTTATCCGCTTTTTCCTTTGCTTCCAATACGGCTTTGTCGGATTTTTCCTCCGCGGAACGTATTTCCTCAACAGTCTTCATAAAGACTGAGTGACTTGGATTTTCATGCATAGCTAACACCAAAACAAGTTCCCATTACAACTGAGATGTTATAAGAGAGAAATGTTTATAAACATAAGCAACACTAAGAGATAACACACTTTTTATGACAATAAGAGATGGTAATAATGGGTGCTTACAAGTACATAACCGAAGCCTTCCAAAAGGAGTACAAAGCAAGGTCGGAAGAGTATCGCCAGAGAGTGATATGCTGGAGGAGAAGACCGGCAGTTGAAAGAGTGGAAAGACCGACCAACCTGGCCAGGGCAAGGAGGCTCGGCTACAAGGCAAAGCAGGGCTATGTAATAATAAGAACCCGCGTCGACAAGGGAAGAAGGACGAGAAGAAAACCTATGGGCGGAAGAAAGCCGAAGAGCAACTACAGGTTTGTCCAGCCGGGACGCTCGCATCAGGTAATTGCAGAACAGCGTGCAAACAGGAAATACAGGAATCTTGAAGTGCTTAATTCATACTGGGTAGGTGAAGACGGAAACTACAAATATTTCGAAATAATCCTTGCAGACCCCACTAAACCGAGCGTTAACATAAGCTCTACAACAAGGCAAGGCAAGTCATTCAGGGGACTGACTTCTGCAGGACAAAAGGGAAGAGGAACAAAGAAGAAAACACCGAACAAGAGAAGAAGGAGAGACAGTACTATCAAGAGAAGGGCAAAAACAAGAAGGAAAATCGAGGAGATCAAGAAAAAAGCAAAAATGCCCAAGGAAAAATCAAAGAGAGAAAAAAGAAAAAGAGTCACTAAGAAAAAACCGAAGAAAGCAGAGAAAAAAGAAAAGACGGAAGCGAAGAAATAATCAGGGGCAATATTATTACTATGAATAGTATAGAAGAGGCCCCGAAGCACCGGAACAAGAAAGTGCTTCTACTTCTTAAGAACTACACATACGATGAAGGTTCAGTGAAGCTTGTAGCAGAGAAGAAAAAAGCCTGTTTTCTGATAGATTTGGATAGGATAATAAATAGTAAGGGATTGCAGAGGGCCCTGGAACTCTCAAGGATGAGAACTTTTCTTGGTTTATGCAACAGATTTGGTGCATTTTATGCATTGAAAAGCGAATCGGACAGGAGCGAAGAAGAATTAATCAATATAGGACTTCTTTTGGGATTAAACAGAGGACAAGGAAAATTCGCAGTAAAGATGCTGGAACACTACATTTGAAGATGTTTCATTTTTGCAACAATTGTTTCAATTTTAGAACATCGGGAAATAATCGAATTTGTGATGATGCAAAATATAAACGAATTCAACATTGTCTGTTGCATCAAAGGCCACACCGATATCAAAAAATCTGAGATAATAAGTCACATATGGATTTAGCAAACAATAGGTCTCAAAGGATTCGCAAATGTCTTCAATATGCGTGCAGAAACGGAATAAACGCTGCCGCAAGAACGGGGGTAATATCATCTTGGCGAGTAAGTTTGCCTGGCATACGAACTTGCAGACGACGCAAATTTACCTCCATGTCGATAAAAATGAGATGTCCTTTTCTTTCCCGCAATGTTTTTAAATATTATTGACTAAATTGTCTTTGACAAAATTGTCGAAAAAATTAAACGACGGTGAATGTATGTCTTTTGTGATGAAACCTGCTGTTGGAAAGAATTTCATTGGTAGGAAAAAGGTACTAAAGAGGATAGTGAATGAATTGGCGGATAAAAAGAGCGCTAACGGGTTTGCGTTATATGGTAAGAGGAGAGTTGGTAAGACTTCAATACTCCTAGAGGTTAAAAGAAGAATACGGCATAAAGAAAAAATAATCCTAATCTATGTTTCGGTTTGGGATCTTGTTGAATGGAAAGTCGATGAATTTTGTGAGAAGATAATTGCAGAAACTGTGGATGCTTATAAAGACAGATTAGGTCTTCCCATGAAATTTGAAGAAATGATAAAAATGCCTTATTCAACAATTATTGGGCTATTGAAGAAGATAGAATTGAAGGCAGAGATTACTGATCTACTCACGCTGGCTTTATCCTTTTCAAAAGAAGAAAAGAAGATGAAAACCGGCAAGATGGTAGATAAGGCTTTTACATTCCCAGAAAAAATGGCTGAAAAAACCAAAACAAAGGCGATTTTAATGATAGATGAATTTCCTTCGGTGATTGAACTCACTAATGGAAAAAAAGCAGGCTATGGGATAATTGGAAAGATAAGAACCATTCACGAGAGCTATGAAAGGACGGCTTTGTGCGTCTCCGGCTCAATAATGAAGACGATGGAAAATGCTATTCTCTCACCGTCGTCTGCATTTTATGGTCAGCTGATTCCAATTTACATTCCCCCCTTGAGCATCGAAGAAACAAGAGAACTTTTGAAAAAGAATCTTCGAAAAAGAATAAATGAAGAAGGAGTAAAAACAGTATTTGAATTAACCAAAGGATTTCCACTCTATGTACATGGTATTGGTCTTAGGCTTTTGGGAGAAAAAAAAATTGGTGTAAAAGAGATAAAAGCCGCATTCGATGCATTTCTTGGAGAGGAAGGAACCCTCATATTCAGGAGGGAGTTCTATTCTTACAGTAGTAGGGAACGGGGGATAATTCTTCAGCTTGCACGAGGATTAACTGGTGTTACAGAAATTGCAAGGGCTCTCGGAGATAACCCCTCAACCATCGGGAAACTATTATCCTATCTAGAAGAAAAAGGAGGAGTAGAAAAGAAGGATGGACAATATCGACTGGTTGACCCGGTATTCGAAAGGTGGGTTAATTTTTATTTTGACTAAATTGTCTTTGACAAAATTGTCAACGATAAAATCTACTGCTCCAAAAAGAACTGGGCAGTAGGCGGCTCCGGCCTTTCTCCTTTTCTTTCCCTTATCTGTCTGACTACCTTGGGCACTACATCCCTTGGGACAGGATAATAACCTGCATACTCCTGATACCAGATTGCCCTTCCCTGTGTTGCGCTCCTCAAATCATTCGAGAAACCGAACATCTCTGCAACAGGCATAAGGGTTGTAATTGAAGCGGTTTCACCCTCCTGTTCCATCCCTGCAAGCTGCCCTCTTCTCCCGTTCGTCATGTTGATGACATCACCGGAATAATCCTGCGGACATTGAATCAGGACCTTCTGCTTTGGTTCAAGGAGTGTAATTCCTGCCATAATGAAGGCTGCATAAATCGGCCTCTTTGTCGTGGGAATCATCTGGGCTGGGCCCCTGTGGATATTGTCCTCGTGAAGCGTGGCATCTACAAGAGTCACCTTTGCACCGACTACTTTTTCCTTTGCAAGCGGCCCCTGGTTCGTAGCCTCTTCAAATCCCTGAACAAGTAATTCCTCAATTTCATTAAGATACTGGATACCCTTGGTCCCGTCAATGAATATGTTCCTGTTGTGGATATCGTATATCTTCTTTGCCTCATCCCTCTCAAGGCCAAGTTCAACAAGCTTTTCGACAAGTTCTTTTCCCTTCGGCCTTCCTTCAGGAATCGTTCCGTCGACTATCGCCTTCGTAAGCTCTTCAGGAAGCGGTTCAACTATGAATTTGAGTTTGTTGTGCTTGTTTGGTGACTTTCCTTCAATCGGTCCTGCACTTCCTGTAATGGTTTCCTGATAAACAACAATCGGCGGGGAAGTTATGATGTTGATTTTCTTTTCATTCCTTATCTTGTATTCAATGATTTCAAGGTGCAGCTCACCCATACCGGAAATAAGGTGTTCCCCTGTTTCCTGGTTAAGCGTAACACGCAGGGTCGGGTCTTCCTTAGAAAGTCCTCTTAAAGCCTCAATAAGCTTTGCAAGGTCTTTGCTCTCTTTCGCTTCTATTGATTTCGTAACAACAGGTTCTGAATAGTGTTTTATCTGTTCGAATGGCTCAATCGGCTGTGCGCTTATCGTTTCACCCACATATAAGTCCTTAAGTCCGACAAAAGCACCGATGTTACCTGCGAGAATCTGTTCCGTAGCAACCCTGTCCGGACCCATGTAAACCGCAACCTGCTGGACTTTTGAATATGCCTTTTTTGATTCGATATAAAGCGGGTCCCCTTTTTTCACAGAACCTGAAAACAACCTCACAATACCCACTTCACCTGCATGCTCGTCATATACGACACCAAAGCATACTCCAACGGGTTTTCCTGTGGAATCGCATGCAAGCATCGTTTTACCTTCCTCGCTGTTAACATCCCCCTTCCAGAGAACAGGAATACGATAGGGTTGTGCTGTCTTCGGATTAGGAAGATACTTTATAACCATTTCAAGAAGAACATCATCCACCGGAGACTTTTCAACAAGGAATGCATGGTCCTCTGCTGCACACTTCTCATAGATGTCCTTGAAGCTTATGTTGAATCTCTTCATCGAACTTATGCTGACCGCCCACTTATGATATGCAGAACCGAATGCGATGTTCCCTTTCTCAACCGCAATTGCCCAGTCCTCTTTTTTATCCTCAGGAGCATAAGAACTGATGATTTTGTTCACACCCATAAGAATCTTGATGAACTTGTCCTGCATTCCCTTCTGGTCAAGCTTCATCTCGTTGATAAGCCTGTCGACCTTGTTTACGAAAATAACCGGCTTTGCCCTTTCCTTCAATGCCTGTCTGAGAACGGTTTCGGTCTGGGGCATAATTCCCTCAACCGCATCAATTACAAGAACAACACCGTCCACGGCCCTCATCGCCCTTGTAACGTGCCCGCCGAAGTCGACATGTCCGGGCGTATCAATAAGATTAATCAGGTAATCCTTTCCTTCATAATTGAAACCAAGCGAAATGTTTGCGGATTTGATTGTGATTCCCCTTGCCTGCTCCTGCTCATCATAATCCAAGACACGCTGCTCGCCTGCGAGTTCCTTTGAAATCAATCCTGCCCGCGCAACAAGGCTGTCAGTAAGCGTTGTTTTTCCATGGTCAACATGTGCAACGATAGCTACGTTCCTAATCTGGTCAACATTGCTCATAAGCTTCTGTACTTCTTCAACTACAAGTTCCTTTCGTGCCATAAAAATTTCACCTCAAATTTTTATAATTGACCGGGGCGTCGGTCAATGCCATTGAAATCACCAAGAAAACATCATCAATAATTATCTCGCGCTTCTTGCCATCTTCAGCTTGCTGGAGATAAGCGAAGTGCTAGCGGGCACTTCGTGCCATACGCTCTGTTTCATCCTTCTTTCTTATCGCATAACTGTTCTGGACATCCCCTTTCGCAGTGTAGATTATTTCATTTGCAAGTGATTCGGCAAGCGATTTTTTCTTTTTGAACGTTCCCATAAGCGCTGCAAGAGAAATGTTCCTCAAAGCCATGTCAAGCCTTCTTGTCGCGGAAATGTCGACTGCAATCTGGTAGCTTACACCACCGTATGAAACCCTTGTCACATCCTCGCATGGAGCGGAATTTTCCACAGCCTTGACAAGCATCTGGACCGGGTTCTCCTTTGTCTGTTTTTCAACGATGTCAAACGCATCTTCAACCGCCTTTAATACCCTGAATTTCTTTCCCTGAAGCCTTCCCTTTGTTCTTATGACCTTACCAGATGTTTTCTCACCGGTTCCCCCACGCATCAGCTTGTTTACAAGCCTTTCAACCAGGTTCACCCTTGCCTTTCCAAGGGTTCTTTTGGCATGCCTTGCGGAAGAATGAGGAACCACTATTGGTTTAAGTGAAATCACCTGCTCAAGGCTCTTGTCACCTATCGCGATGCTTTCGGTAGAATATCTGTCAAAGAGTTTGTCTGTCATAAATATCATCTCTTGGGTTTCTCCTTCTTGCCCTTCCTGAGCATCTGGAGGTCGACTCCGTTTACCTTTACGATTTTGTATCTCACACCGGGAATAGAACCCATCTGCCCTCTCTGAGAACCTCCAAGACCTGCAATAACTATCTCGTCATGTTCATCTATGAATGTAATTGCCTTATCACGTGGGGCGAATACTGAAACGACTTTGCCGTTTTTGATGAGCTGGCACTTCACACATTTGATAAGACCGGAGTGCGGCTGCTTTTGCTCAAGGACTATTTTTTCAAGAACTATTGCCTTTGCCTGCGGAGCTCCCTCAAGAGGGTCGTATTTCTCTTTCAGCTTGAGCTTTCTCCTCTTCCATCTTTTGGAGAGCCATCGCTGACCGTTCCGGCTTCTTTTAATATTTCTTCCGGCAAACTCACCGTTTCTGCCTTTTCCCTTACTCATCAATCCACCTTGAAGTATTAAATATTGTAAAAAACGAACCCTGAGGTTCAATTATAAGTTTATTCTCTTTACTGAAAAGGATTTATAAATGTTATGAACCGAGAGGGAATCAATCCAGATTGGCATAGAAATAGTAGATTTCTGTAACAGAAGGGCCATAAGCAGTAGGCACTATCAGTTCAAAGTCTCCATGCCCGCCACTATAGATGGTTCCGTTATATGTTATATTGGTGCAGAACAGCATGCCTGCCTTTACAGGATTATTCTGGGTTTTCAAGGCACATGTTATGAACCCCCCAGCAGGTCCTGTATCAGCATAGCTTGCATTTGATATTGATGCAGAATCTATATTCAATGTACAATTACTGCCGTTGAAAGTATTTACTCCCGAGTCAATGGCACTTGATGGGAAGCCCCAGGCAGTATCAATATCACTTCCATTTGCACCAACAACATCAATCCTGCCTAATGATGAATTTGTTGAGCTACATACAATTCCGCCAAAAGTGGAATTCCATGCCCAATGATAAAGGTAAACAGATACGCTTGAGGCATTGTCAGTAAGTAAGATATCTCCGCTGATATTACCGAAGTATCCTGCCCATCTGTCAGTGAGTGCTGTGGAGTTAAGATTTGCCAATGTTATATTTCCCCCTTCTGTTGTCAGATTATTCCCTGTGACATTGGGTTCCCATCTTGTAAGGTCGGTTACATTTGTTATGTTAACCCCATACAGGTCAATGTAAGTCCCATTGACATCCTCAGCACCAAGGGGCCCGCTTACATTTCCGTTCTCCAGTATTCCATAGCCACTTGCAGGATTATGATTTGTAAGAGATAGGGTATTCGCTGGGAGGTTCAGAGAAGCACTGGTATTACTCCATGCACCTCCACTGTACTTCCATAATTCAAACTTGCTTTCATTATACCCACCAAGCTCAGAATCATCCCAGTGCCAGGTTATTGAATCTATGGAAACCGTTCCAAGGACGCTTGAAATGTCAATGTACTTATTTTCGAACGATGTATAATTTGAAGGCAGTCCCCCTGTACCAGAAGTCCAGTTTATAGTGTACCCTGTGTTCGCTTCAACATTATCGGTTATTGTCAGCCTGGTGTAATCCTGCGTATCGCCTGCAGGCCTGTCGATTGTTATGTTTGAAATGCGGACTATTCCCGGGGTTGCACTTACCCGAACATATAATTCCGCCTGAATATTGTTGTATAAATGAGTATTAGAAACATTAACATTATCCGAACGGTATATCATCAATCCATACTGCAGATTATCATAGGATGAGCCGCCGCTTATCAAATTATCATCGCTTGTGTGGATATAGAATCCGTGCTGGGTATTGTTATATGCGGTATTTGAAATCAAATCGTTGTTATCGCTCTCATATAGCTGAAATCCCCTGTTTGGATTGCTATGGGCGGTATTGCCGGTAAGGGTATTGCCGTTGGAATCGGATTCAAGGTAAAAACCATTGTTCGGGTTCCCGTATGCTGTGTTGTTGGTCAGGTTATTGTTCGAACTTTCATAAATGTAAAATCCATATCCTGAATTATCATGCGCACTATTGTCATGTAAGTATGAACCCGTTACATTATTCAGTTCAAGACCATAGCTGTAATTTGTGAAATGGCAGTTTTTCACTTCAAGTCCATCAGTATTTAATGCCCATAATCCACGTGTCATTCCCCCAAAAGTTCCTGTTACATTATAGCCAGAACAATTTATAGTAACATTTGAAGCGGTAACGGTTATGCATACGCCGTTCGATTTGTTTCCCCATGCATTTCCAAGAAGAGAATATGTGGTATCGGATTCGTTTGCTTCAAAGCAGTTGAGGCGTGTCGTATAACCGCTAAAGCTGTCTGTTTTGAATTCAAGCACGTATGGATATGATGAAGTATTGAGATTTTCCACCGTTGGATAAAGAGGCCGTCCCTGCTGGATTATGTCCATTCTGTTTGTTGAATGGCTGTTTTTGAATACTTCATATTTTACACTCTCAGTATAAAGAATAACATTTGCATCAGTACTGAAATGCGAAGCGCCTGAATCAGAATCGTTAAGTGAGATGAAATAAGGGTCCATGATTATGTTAACGTTCTTCCTCAGGTAGGAATAATTCAATGTTACATTTTCCCATTCGACTATTCCGATAGTATCATTGATTCCTATTGTCAGGTTATAGAATTTTGATGAATACTGCGGAGCGACACCCTGATGGTATATGTAATGGTCCACATCATATATCGTAATATTCGTGTAGGTGTTGTTCCGTGATATTGTTGCCCAGCCAGTTGCACTGTATATCGCCCATCCGCCAATCGAATCCATTGTAACATTGGAAATCAGGCTGTTTTGGGTGCCCAGAAGCTGAAGGGCATGACCGCTGATATCATGAATTGAAAGGTTGTTAATGTCCACGTTTGTCCTGTCCATTGATATTGCGGTTGAAAGACTGTAAAATTCGATATTATGCATTGTCTGATTGACACCGACAATCTGCAGTATACCAACGCCGGTAAGGTCGTGTATTTTTCCATTGATTATCTGATTATGCTGTGGCGATATGCTTGCACTTCTATAAAATCCGTATGCACCGTCTTTGATTGTGAAATTAGTGAATTTATTATGGCTTCCCTGAAGGTCAACAGCTATATTCGAATTCATTACAGTAAAATTGTCGGCATGTATGTAACTTCCTCTTGCATGGATACAGCTTGAAGAACAGTCATCAAAAACAGCATCGTTTATGTCAGTATAAGTTCCTCCCGGTATGTAAAGCCCATACTGATTTCCTCTCACGGTAATATTATTGTAATGTATATTCTGGTTGCTGTTGTGATAGGTACCGTGATGGCCGTTGTCTTCAGTAGTAAGATTATTCAAAGTGACGTTATCATTCGCGTAAAAATAAATTCCGTCATAATTTTCCTTAGTAACAATATTATTCAATTCAGTTGAACCTGCCACTGCTATAAGTATTCCGTTATTGTCAAGAGCATCTGAGCCGTTCACGGTCATATTCGAGAAAGAAGAACCAGAAGTTCCGCAGACCACAAGCTCGGAAACAGATAAGTTTCCTTCATTTACGCCAGAACCGTTGAAGAACCTTATCTTTCTTCCGCCAGAACCTGTTACATTCGTGAAATTATGATTGCAGTAGGATGAGGAACTGGGAAACATTATTACATCCCATTGATTGTTCTCCTGTACGTAACTGTCTTCAATCCTTATGTCGTTTACCGCACCGAGGGAATAAAGACCATAAACCCCGTTGTCAGAAATATTGGAGTTTTCAATATACAGATAAGTTCCTATATTAACAATGCGCACTCCTGAGTTGCTGTTGTTATAAGCAGAAAGATTCGTGAATTTTCCACTACATGCGACTCCTCCTGCTGTGAGGTATAAACCATAAGTATTGTTATATGTCCTTATGTTCTCTCCGATTACGCCTGTTGAACCATATATGAAATAGGAACCGTATGTATTGTCGTATGTTTCTGAATTGAGAAATCGGGTATTCAACGACCTCCACGAGTAAAGGCCTGCCGTATTATTGTATAGGGTAGCATTCTCTATAGAGCAGTTGGTCGGTACTGTATTGTTAAGACGGATATCGATTCCGTATTTGAAATTACGAACTTCGCAATTTGTAATATTCACGTAACTGTCTCCATAAACAAAAATACCGCTGGAATCCGTACTATCATTTCCAACCAGAACCGAATCATTACAGTCAAGGGATATAGAAGATGAATTTATGTAAATAAACGGGTATGCTGTGCTGATATTATTTGATGAATTTCCCAGCTCCTGATAATTATACGTATCAGTGCAAAGCACAGTGTTTTCATTCACATAGTAAATTCCCGACAGGTTCGCAACCGCACTTCCATAAGTTGCAGGATTGCCTAAATCGACGCATGCTGAGAATGAGATGGTGGAAAATAGCAGAAATATAAAAACTAGTCTATTTGTCCTGCCAGCAATGAGCATGGTGGAAAATCAAAGAAAAAATTTATAAAGAGAATTATGTTGTTCAGAAAATAAAAAAAAGAAAAAAATTAAATCCGGCTAATCAAGTTCAAGCCAGAAATAGTGCATTTCAGTGGTACCTGCGGTCTCGTTGGTTGCGGCCATAAGCTCATAGTCTCCAGTAAGACCATTGAACAGGTTGCCTGCCTGCGTTATGTTGACACAGAAAGCAACATGGTTTTTTGCTATACCGCCACCATCACCTATTAAACAGGTCTCGAATGTTCCACCACCGGTTGTGGTTCCGTCACTTCCGATTACTGTTTGTCCTGCAATATCAACGTTACACAGACTGGTAAATGTATTCTGTCCACTGTCAGTTTCAAGTGGATCGAATCCCCATGCACCATCTATCACGCTACCAGCAATTGCCTGAAGAGTTGACCAGGCAAACCCGCTTGGCGCTGCAACTGCACAGACTTCACCACCGTCCGAGGGGTTCCACGCCCAGGTATAGAACATACTTGCACCCGGAGAAAGCACTATTCCGCCACTTACGTTACCCCAGTAACCTGCCCATTTCTCTGTAGAAATGTTCGAAGACAGATTAAGATTGGTAACGTTTCCTCCTTCTGTTGTTACGTTCGCCTGCCCTGTTTGCGTGTACTTACCAATTGCACCAACGTTCCAACCTTCTGCAGGCTGAATTGCAAACACGAGTCCGACCGCAAATAGGAGGGACAACAAAATCTTTATTTTATCCATATAGTCACCTTAGATCTAAGACTTGAAGGATATACTGAAAGTAGGTTTTTTAATGTTGCGATTTAATTTTAGGTTATGAAAAGACTCTTTTTATTATTGGTATTCCTGAGTCAGTTGAGTTTTGCCCTGGTCGCGGTTAACTCACTTGACGGACGGGATGTTGTTTCTGGTATTTATTACGCAGCCACCACAGGAGAAGAGATAGTATTCGTAACACCTTCATACAGCGAAAGCATGATTTACGGAAAGACAGGAAGCGGAGGCGAAGTACTTCTGGTACAGTCCGCAGACGATCAGATAATACCTGGAATGGTTAACGGGCTTGAAAACAGGGGAAACGAGGTGGAACTGCTTATTTCAGAAGACCCTTATGAAACAAACCTTGAACTTGCTGAAAGAAGCGGTGCGGAAAAATTCATTCTTGTAGACCCTGTTTACGGTTATAATACTGTTTCAACTCTTGCATATGCGAAACTCAATTCC
>DAOVFD010000004.1 GCA_030668565.1 Microcaldota archaeon | reverse complement strand
CTATGCCTTTAACAGGTCACGTGAATTATGGCGGCCGCTATTTTTGTTTTAGCGAATTCGTTAAATCTGTCCGTTATATCTGCTGTGTTTCCCTCTATTATCTCTACTCTTTCCCTTTTCAAAAGTGATCTGGCATCATCGCTCAGGGCCGCCATTCCTGATGTGCCCTTTCCGATAACAAGAACTTCTGGTTTTTCTTTTAATACATATTCAACCTGCTCTTTTGTAAAGGTATGACCATATTCTCTCTGTTCCACCTTACCGGATGGAAGGATATAAACATCGTGACTGTATGTTTTACCGTCTACTGTGATAGATCCGTAGGCAGAGGAATTTATCTTGGTCATAACGGAACCACATCAACACCATATATAAATGTGACTGCTATTCGAGCTTCACCGAGACTCAAAACCCAAAACACGAGACCTGAACTGGGAAATGGACTCGTCGTGGCTTTGTGCCACTTCCCGTCCATTTTTCCTGAGTCTAAACACAGGACACGAAACTGTAAACTTCTGAAAAATGGACTCAGGGGGATGTACGCCTCCGGCGTTCAGTTCTGAACGCAGTTCAGAGGAATCGCACCCCCGGCCTATCGCGTGCGAGGCGATCGCTCTACTGTTGCCCACACTTCGACTCAGATATATCTCATGGCTTTGGGGATGAAACACTTTTGCCATCCGAAGAACCTGAGTCAAAAGGGTTCTGAGCTATGAGCCCATGTAACCTGATTTCTTATGGCGGAGTTTTATAAAGCTTAATGATTAATTCTAATCCATGAAGAACCTGTTTACCACATTAATACTGCTGGCCCTTATAGGAACAGTGATGGCTAAGGACTGTGCAGGTTACTACGAATCCTTCGACATCAGGGTTCTGGACTCGAAAATAAGGGCTGTGGAGGGGGCGCTTGTGCAGGTCACATTTGACAGGGGCACGTCTTTCGGTGAGCAATATTTCACTACAGAACCCGCCCCAACGGATTCCAGCGGAAGAATTCGCATTAGTATTCACAATCAGGGAACAAATACCCGGGAAATAGACTGCAATATATACATAAACGCCACCTTGGGCGGTGCGGTAACAAAAAAAACCATTGTTGTTGATGAGCATGGCCCCATAGTCGACCTCACACTGGACATCTACAAACTTAACATATATGTGAAAAACCAGGAAGGAAAACCTGTGGAGAATGCAACCGTAACGGTAAACGGGGAAAGCAAAACCGCTGATTCCAACGGTCTGGCGAGATTCTATTCCAAAGCAGGCGATGTGGAGTATCTGGCATCTTATCTCAAAGGAAAACAAAGCGGGGTCATACCTATCAGTGACGATACCAATTATGAAATTCTGTTGCCGCAGTATTCAGTAAGCATAGATATTATTGATGACCAGGGCAGTCCATTATATTCTACTCTGGAATTATTCGGAGAAACGTACGAGCTTGAAGACGGGCATTATGAAACAGATGAAGTGTTTGGGGATGAAATAACCGCAACGATAACGCACGCCGGTATTGTGAAGGAGATTACAATCTATCCGGCAGAGGAAAACGAAATCATCTTCGTCTTTGACATACACCCGCCCGTCATAGAAACAGTAGACCAGACAATGGTGAACAACAGACCGCGGCTGACAGTCAGGATAACCGACCCGGGGGAATACGGCAGCGGGGTAAATCCGCAATCGGTATCCATAAGCTACAGGATTGTAGGCGAGACCGGATGGGCAACTGCAACGACGTATGTGAGCGGGGCAGACAGTTTCACCACTGACTTCCCGGTACTTCAGACTGGCAAAATAATAGAATTCAGAATAGAGGTCCTCGATGAACAGGGGAACAAGGCGCTACAGACAGGCAGATTCGTTACAGTGGAAAAACCAGAGGAGAATATCACTGAAAACGGTGAAGAACCACATGAAAATGGTGGGGTAGAGCAGGAAATACCACTTTTTTACATTGTAATTGGGGTAATACTTATAATTATTGTGTTTTATATTGTGAAACACCTCAAAGGTAAAACATAAGATATGGCGGAAAACAGAAAGTTTTTAAATTATACGTAACATAGTATAATACACAGAAGTTCATAAAATGTAATATTTATTACGAAAAAAGGTGAAATATATGCCTCGTGGAAGGAAAATAGTAATCGAAACGGATGTGAATGACGAACTGGTTAGTAACTATAAGAACCTCGATCTCGGCCGGATAAGAAAGGACAGAACAAGGGTTGAGAAGAATCTTTCGGGTTCGCTTGCAACGGTTTTCAAAGCCGCACAAAACCTCTATAAACAGAAGTTAGGTGAAGAAGAACTTAAAGACGGCCATAGACTTTATTCCGTAAAATCTGCCTATGATTATCTGAGGGGAAAGAATGTCGTTATCTCCTTCAGGGCTTTTGGAGGAAGAATCGAAAGAGGCACTATCCCATATGTGAAAGTTGGAAGAAAGAGATATATACCACAGGATGTTCTTGATGATATCTGCAACACCAAAGCTGAATTTTATACCGTAAAAGAGGCATACCACGAGTATAAGAAATCAAACCCGAAGATAAACTTCAGGGCATTCATAGGAAGAATTGAGAAGGGCTCTGTTCCTTCAGTAAAGTTCGGAACAAGAAGGCTTATCCCGAGGGAAGCTGTTGAAGCGCTTACCCATGTAAGCAATAACTATTATTCTGTAAGCGAGGCAATAAAGGAACTTCATAAAGGCGGAATAAGAATAAAGAGAAACGCCTTTGAGAGAAGGCTCGACAGGGGAAGAATACCTCATGAGAAAATCGGTGGCAGGAGATATATCCACCAGAATGTTCTCAGCGAGCTTGTCGAGAAAGAAGTTGCACTCAGGAAGCAGGGAAGAGGCTGAAATTTAGTCTCTTTAATTCTATTTTTTCAATGGTGCAATTTGTGGTATGAAACCGCCTTATGAACTTATTTTTCCACTTTTAGAAACATTTATAAACTTTAAATGAGTAATATAGACCATGGAAAAAACCCAGAAGGAAGACCATAAAAAGCCTAAAAAGCCCGAAAGAAGCCTTAGGTCAATAGCTTCAAACTTTTTCAACAGTGAACTGAGGACAGCGAAAAAACTCTATGAAACTGCAAAGTATGACGGGGATAAGATAGTGTCTTTCATTGAAGCACTGTCAAAGCTGTCCAACGGGGAAAAGAGAGGGCTCTACAAAAAGATGGACGGGGATTATGAATATTGCATAAGGATGCTGCAGAATTGTGATATCATAGAAGATGAGGCCAGGAACGTGATCAGAATCATGATTGAAAGTACAGAGCCGAAAGATGTTCAAGAAATCAAAGAGAGCATCGGCAAGGGCCTGAAAGAACTTGTGTTTGAGGGTAACGGAAACGGAAGACCGGTTGCAACAAGAAAATTCGCATTAGAAATGATTCTTGAAAATAGACTGAATGAAATAGATGTCTGTAAAGGAGTATTCAGAATGAAAAACGATGTTGAACTGAAAAACCACGCTTTGCAGATGGTACTTGATTCGGAAATTTCGAAAAAAGAAAAAGTAGAAATATTTGAAGCACTTGACTCTACAATCCCCAAGAGATACCCATCGGACGGAGATATTGAGGAAAAACTAGCGGAATTTGCAAAATCTCTTGATGGAAAACCGGGATGTATTATTTCTGTTCTTGCAAAATTGACAGACACCGATAGGGTGGCCAGAAAGATACTTGAGGGCAGAGCTCATGAAGATGACGCGAAACTTGCGGTTTCTGTCATTCTGAAAAGAATGAACGCGGCAGATGGCCTTGATGAATATAAAGAAACCAGCGTGACCCTGGCTATGCTTTTATGTGACAAAAGTATGAAAACAAGAGAACTTGTTGCCATGGGACTGGAAGAACACATAAAAGACGGGAATGAATTTGCAAACAGGGTAGCCAAAGCCATGGTAGCAACGACAGATTCCCTTTTGGCAGACCCCGATTTCGATACGAATATCGATGCTGGAGAAATACTTTATTCGCTCAGATTTTTTAATAAAGCAAAAAAGAAAATTAGGGATGTGGCAATACCTGATTTCAATGATATGGTGAATGATGAAAACAGGTATGATGAGGAAAAAAGAAAAAAGGCTTTGGCAATGCTTAAAAAGCTTGGAAGCATATAGCCAGTTGGCGACCAAAATGGCACAGAATGATAAAAAAAGAATTACAATTCCTGCACTAGGTGTAAAAAGACATGAGCCAACAAAAAAAACTCTGCTAAAGGCTTTACCGATAATCATGATAACTCCGGATGTTCATGATAAACTGATGAAACCTGTTTCGAAGGAAACGGAAAAACTGAAAAAAATGATTGGTGACAGCCGCGATCCTGAATATAACAATACCGGTATAAATCTCAAAGCCTTCGTAGCAGGAATCACGGATGCAAAAAAGATTAGCGGGATTAAAAACCCGAAAACCGGGCAGGGAATACCCGTATTCATATTTGAAACAGAATATGGAAAGTATGTACTTTCCAGAGTAGAACTCAAGGAATTAAGAGACCTCCATTCTGCATTCTTGGACCTTGATTGCGAGACCAACAGAAAGATGGTAGTGCCGTTACATGAGGGAAAGGGCAAACTTTATATCGAAAAAATGGAGGAAAAACTCGAACTGGAGATAGATGTTGATTATTCAGGGATTGAGACTGAACTGAGCAAAACAATTCTTTACCATATGAACATTCCGGAAACAGAAAAGATAATATATGAGATGGAAAAGAAGAGGGATACCAGTGTAAATGCAAAGATAGATAATATTCAACTCATGGAAGACGCATTGTTCGACCTTGTTTATCTTGCTGTAAAGACAACATCAGGTGACGAGTACTGGATTTTCGTAAAAGAGGACAGGTCCACGGACATAGTATTCGCAGTCCCGGAAATGCCGGGAATGGTGGAAATCGACACAGGAGACAGAAAATACGCAGTAGTAACTTTCTTCAGTAATGAACCGATAGATACAAGCGAATTCAGCATAAATTAGAAATTGCGATTTGTTTGAACTTCGTTCAAAATACACAATTGGAAATTGCGATCGCCGGGATTCGAACCCGGGTCGTTGGCTTGGAAGGCCAAAATCCTACCACTAGACTACGATCGCGTGGAATAATTTTTCGTTCAAATCATTTTTAAAAACTTCATAAAACCGAGGCGAGCTCCTGTAGAAATGCCTTGGGGTCTTTTGCCTTTACAAAAGCACTTGCAAGAAGTACACCATCCGTTCCAAGCTCCAGTGCCTTTTTGACATCCTGTTTATTGCTTACCCCCGCACCGCAAAGCACGCCGACTTTTGCATTCGAATTTTTCATTTTGTTTACCGTATCGGTTATTATCTCCGGTTTTGTTGTTGATACGCTTTTTCCGCTTCCTATTAATTCGGGGGGTTCTATTGCAACATATAAAGGTGATAATGCTGCTATTTCCGCAGCTTCGACAGGATTCTCAGCGCAAACTATGCTTTCAAGACCGACTGAATGCAAACTGTCCACTGCCTTTTTTACATTCTCCATCCCGATTCTTTTTTCAGAATGGTTGACAAGCGAACCTTTTACATTCAGGAATTTAAGCATCTCAGCCGGAAGGGAACCGGTGTATGCTCCCGGGGGATCCGAGTCAACGTACTGTGCAAAAACGTCTGAAAATCTCTCAACTGAATCTTTCAGGTAAACGGACGGGGGACAGACTACTACTCTTACACCGGTCTCTGCCACAACCTCGCTTGTTACATCTATGAGAAACAGTGCCTTCTCTATAGTTTCCTTATATGTTTTCAGGTTCAGAACTATCATATTATCTACCTCTGAAAATAAATAGCCCCGAGCGGATTCGAACCGCTGTCGCAAGGTCCAGAACCTCGCATCCTTGACCATTGTCCAAATTTTTCTAGACGACAGGGCTATTTAGAGTTGACTTTATGGAGCATAATTTATTAAAACACTTGCCGGCCAAATGATAATATGCTTCTTACTACAAAATACGCCCCGAAAAACGTAGACGAGATGATAGGCAATGACGAGAAGCGGGATTACATAAAAAAGTGGATGCTTAACTGGATTGCAGGAAGGAAGAAAAGGCCGCTTCTGGTTTACGGTCCTCCGGGGGTTGGAAAAACATCAATGGCATACGCACTGAAAAACCAGTATGACCTCGAGATTGTGGAAATGAATGCAAGCGAGCTGAGAAACCGGGCAAGAATTGAGCATGTGGCGAAATCGGCTACACTTGCGGGAACGCTCAGCGGAAAAGGAAAACTCATACTGATTGATGATGTTGACATTTTTGCAGGAAGAAAAGACAGTGGAGGAACAGGTGCGGTGGCTTCGCTGTTAAAGGAAGCGAACTGTCCTGTAATCCTGACTGCAACGGATGCATGGAACAGAAAAATTTCGACAATAAGAAGCGAGTGCGACCTTGTTGAAATGAAAAAGATAAACAAATTCACAATAAAAAAATTATTGGAAAGAATAACAAAAAAAGAGAATATGGAGATAGGTGAACCGGAACTGTTGGAAATAGCTGAAAATGCATCCGGTGATGTCCGCTCCGCACTGAATGACCTGCAGGCAGGGAATACCAGCCAGAGGGATAGAAAGAAGGACATATTCAACAAGATAAGAACGATGTTCAAGACTACCGACTATAAGGAAGCAAGAAGTATTGCGTTCGGTGATGTTGATTTTAATATACTCAAACTATGGATTGATGAAAACATACCAAATGAATACGAAAGTATCCCGGATTTGGCGAATGCATATTACTGGCTCTCAAAAGGGGATGTTTTTGAAGGAAGAATAAGAAGGAGCAACTGGATACTTCTGAAATATTCCATAGACCTGACAACTGCAGGGGTTGCTCTTGCAAAGGAAAAACCTTACAGAAAGTTCACAAGATACTATTTCCCGACTTATCTCAAGGAAATGAGCAGAACGATACAGAGGAGGGCTGCTCTGAAAAAGATAGGGAGGAAAATAGGAAAAAAGACACATACTAATTACAAGGATGCCCGGAATCTGCTTCCACTGATAAAGGCACAGTTAAAGAAAAACAGGGAAGAGATAAGAAAATACTACGATTTTGAGGAAAGTGAAATGGAATTCATAGAAAAAATCAAATGAAGTGGGAAATCTTCGTCTGTCCGTATAGTTGTGACTTCGGCTTCCTGCCCTTCGGCTTTCCTTCCATCTGCCATTTCATTCTTTCAAGAATCTCCTTCATCTTTCTTTCCTTTCTTGTTGAAGACCAGTGATAATATTCATCCCTTGTTCCTTTTGTCATGAGAATATAGATTTCGCCTTTTTTCAGTCTTGCAGCTCTGCCTCTTCTCTGTATGCTTCTTATTTCACTTGGAATCGGTTCGTAAAATATTACTGCATCAACCGCGGGAATATCAAGACCTTCTTCTCCAATCGATGAAGCAACCATCACGTCAAATTTACCATCCCTGAAATCCTGGATTATTTTTTCCTGCATTTTTCTTGTAAAACCGTTTTTCTTTCCCACAAACTGTCTTGCAACCGTTCCGCTCTTTTCCAGTTCACTCTCTATCTTTGCTATCTGGTCCCTGTATTGCGCAAAAATAATCATCTTTTTTCCTTCAAGTTTTTTTACAAGTTCAATTAACTTGTTAAGTTTGGGGTGGTCTTCATCATTTTCGGAAATGAGCTTTTTAATCTCGCTGAATTTAGGTTCTACCAGCAGCCTTTTGGCTGATTTGCTTTTCTTTTCCTCTATCTTTTCTATGTATTTTCTGAGGGGATAAATTCCCTGCGTCTCAAGAAGCTCTGACATGTGGAGAAGATTCAGAAGGATTGAATATTCAACAAGAATATGATATTTCGAACCGTGTTTCATGTTAAGTATCCTGGCCCTCAGCTCAAGGAATCTACCCTTGTGTTTCAAAGGAGGAACAAAACCCATTGCAGAAAGTCTTCGTGCATGTTTTGAAATCATCTCATCGAGATTGCTCTTGATTTTTCTAAGTAAGGGAGAAAGATTCACGGGAATCCACTTTATCGTGCTTTTCTGAATGTATCTTTTGACATCCTCGTCCAGAGAAGTTCTTATCTCAATGTTTTTTATCCTGAGATGACCGACAACCTCCTGGATTCTTTCTCTTTTTCCGCCCGGAGATGCGGTAAGGCCTACAAAAAGGGCATCTTCCAGCCTGCCAGCAATATAGGTGTATGCATAATCACCCACCGTCCTGTGGCATTCATCAAAAATAACAAGAGAAAAATCGGGGGAGATTATTTTTGCCTTCAAATCATTGCGTACTGTCTGCGGGGTTGCGATTATTACTTTCTTTTCGTACTCGTCTTTCCTTTTTTTCTGAGGCAAATCCCCGGTCATAAGCGAAACATCATCCTCTGAAAAACCAAGGACTTTTATTACAGTATCATAATGCTGCTTTGCAAGCGGTTTTGTAGGAGTAAGAAAAAGAGTTCTTCCTTTTTTTGAAAGGTCTTTTATCAGCATCAGGGCAATCAATGTTTTACCCAATCCAGTAGGTAATACTACGAGTGTGTTGCCTCTTTCCTTTACTGAATTATAGATTGCGAGCTGATAAGCTCTCGGTATGAGTTTCACAAAAAGTATTTTGGCGGGAAGTGATTATAAATTATTACATGAATTCCTCGTAGGCCTTTGAAAGGTCGATTTTCAAACCATGTTTCACCAGGGGCTTGCCTTTTATCTGTGGAAGTAAATCCTCATAGGTCGGTTTTTCCTCTTTGTAGAACAGACCTATCGGGCATTTCTTGTAATCTGTTTTTGTATCCTCTTCAGCCTTTTCAAGTGCTGCCTTTTTGTCCGTAGGCTTGTGTCCCATATCTTCAAGCTTGTAAACCCTCTCCCTGAACCATTCATAAGTATTCAGCTTGTTGAAGGTTACACATGGCTGGAAGATGTCGACAAGAGAGAAACCCTTATGCTCTATTGCTCCTTTGATAAGTTCTTTCAGATGTGCTGGCTCTCCTGCAAATCCTCTTGCAACATAGGTCGCTCCACCGTTAATTGCAGAAAGAATCGGATTGAAAGGAGTTTCTATAACACCCCATGGAGTTGTCTTTGTTTTCATTCCCAACAATGAAGTGGGTGATGCCTGGCCAGTCGTAAGGCCGTAAATCTCATTGTTATGCACAAGATAAGTAAGGTCATAGTTCCTTCTCATGATATGTATGAAATGCTGTATTCCGATACCATAGCCGTCTCCGTCCCCGCCTTCTGCTATCACGGTGAGGTCGGTGTTCGCAAGTTTGACTGCTGATGCAACCGGCAGAGTCCTTCCATGAAGACTTTCAAAGCCATAGGTATTGATGTAATGCGAAGTTTTCCCTGAGCATCCTATACCTGTGACAACCACTACTTCACTCTGGTCTTTTCCTAGGTCCGCAAGTGCTCCCTTAAGAGCAGTAATAAGCCCGAAGTTCCCGCAGCCGGGACACCACTGCATCTTTTCCTTAACATCAAAATCCTTTATCGTGACTGCCATAATAATCACCTACAAACCGTACCTCTGCGGATTATAATATTCAAGGTCCTCCTTGTCAAGTACTCTTATCTCCTTCTTACCCTTGAATCCTGCTTTTTTCAGTTTGCTCACTTCTTCAAAAATCTCCTCAGCATAAAACGGTCTTCCCGTATACTTAAGCATGAGGAAATCGGGTTCCCAGTTCACATACTGTTTTAGCATTCCTGCAAACTGGCCTGTTGAATTATTCTCAATCATTATAGTGTGCTTTGCTTTTCCAAGAACTGATTTCACTTTTTTCTCATCAAGAGGATAGAGGTAAGTGAAGTGAACAAGATTTGCTGATATTTTATCCTGCTTGAATCTGTGAAGTGCTTCAAGCGCAGGAAGCTTCATAGAACCCCACGCAACAATGGTGAATTCAGCATTTTTATCACCGTAAACTTTTGGAGCGGGTATGTCCTTGAGAAGATATTCCTGTTTACTTGCCCTTTTGTCAACCTGTGCTTTTCTCATTGAAAAGCTTTCTGTACTGAATCCTGTTTCATCATGTTCGTAAGAAGTTGCAACATAAAGTCCACCGGGAGTTCCCGGAAGAGGTCTTGGTGAAACACCATCCTTTGTAAGCTTGTATCTTTCAAACCTTGTGTTGGGCGGAAGTTTCGGAAGCTTTGTTACTATTTTTCCCCGGTCGATTTTTATGTTTTCATCAAATCCTTCCGTCGAAAACAGACTTTCGGAAAGGAATTTGTCGGATACAACTATTGAAGGAATCTGATATTTATCCGCAATGTTCAATGCCTCTGCTGAAAGTGAAAAACATTCATTGATGTCACCTGGAGCGATTACGCATCTAAGGAAATCGCCCTGTGAAGCGTGCAATGCGAACCTGATATCTCCCTGCTCTGTCCATGTCGGTATTCCTGTGCTTGGCCCCACTCTCTGGACAAGAAAAACGGTTACCGGGGTCTCAGAAAGACCTGCAAGCCCCATCGCCTCTGTCATGAGTGCAAATCCTCCTCCGGAAGTTCCTGTTGCAGCCCTCACTCCGGTATAGTTTGCACCTATTGCATAATGCATTGCAGCTATCTCATCTTCAGTCTGTTTCACAACAATATTGAATTCCCTTTCTTTTGCAAAAAGATAATGTAATATTGAAGAAGCAGGAGTCATCGGATATGCTGCATAGAATTTCAATCCGCCTTTTATTGCACCAAGTGCAAGCGCTTCATTGCCTCCGACAAGCATTTTTCTTTTCTTTGAAACCGGCTTTACTGATTTTATGGGCTTTGTCTTTGATTTGACAAAATCATACCCTGCCCTGGCAGCTGCAATATTCTTTTTTACAATCTCCTCGCCTTTTCTTCCGAACTCATCCTTAAGAACCCCTTCAAAAATTTCAATAGGATAATCGATTGCTGCAAGTGCTGCGCCTATCTGGACCGCGTTTGCCATCCTTTGAGTTGCACCAGCATCCTTAAGCAGTTTCTCTAGGGGAAGTGCAACCTTCTCTATTTTCTTGCCAAGCTTGAATTCGCTGATGTCTATCTTCTCATCATAAATAATAATACCCCCGTCAACAACAGCGTCCTTGTGGTAGAATACTGCATCCTTGTTCAGGGCAAGAAGAACATCGCATTTGGTAATTGGTGAGGATACACCATTATCGCTTACCCTTATCTGGAATACATTGTGCCCTCCGCGTACGAGTGAAGGATATTCGGGATAACCGAGTACGCTATAGCCTCCACGAGTGAAGCATCTGCCCAGCACCCTTCCGGTGACCATAACGCCTGCGCCCGCCTGAGCGCCTATTCTGAATGTCAGCTTCATATTATCATCTCTAACTATACTCTGGCCTTTTGCAATTGAATATTGAGGATTTTTAAAATTATCGTATTTAAACTCGTCAGGAAACGTAATTGCGACGAACCAATGTTTTTAAATACCCTCAGACAAAAAGGAAATAGTTGGAGGTGCATTTGTGTTTCTTAACCGAGCAGTCACAGTAGCCGCTCTGGTCGGCGGATTTATTGCAATTATAATTTCTCTTGTTTATGGAGGGGAGGGAAACGTCCTATTCGCCACCATAGCCGGGCTTCTTTTTCTAACCAGCATCGCAACATGGAAATACGGCTATCTTTTCATCCCTGTCATAACCCAGGCAACCAATATTGTCGAGATAAGGGGCGATTACGAAGTACCCTCATCAAGGGATTATATAATCAAAAAAACACATGACGGATATTACGCAACACGGTTCCTCGAAATCAGATTCTATGAAAGCTCGATAGACAAGGGCGAAGGCGAAAAAACGATGATGTTTGAATCTTTCGAGAAAGCGATAAGTTCGCTCAAATACATAGTGAAGATATCCTTGCTTATATCGGCAATAGACCTTTCCAAACACATAGAAGAGATTAAAACAAAAAGGAGCAATATAGAGGTTAGAAGGTCTGCTGAAGGAAAGATAAAGGCTGATGAGGTAATAAGATACGACAGGGAAATAGCGATGTGGAACAGGCTTCTTGACAGACTCGGAAGGGGCGAAAGGGCGGTTGAGGTGATAGCATTTGCCTCCACAACTGCTTTCGGCCTGACAAGGGAGGAGGCGGTAAGCAGGGTAAACAGACAGGCAAAGGAACTGAAGACTATTCTTTCGAGCTCTCTTGCATGCGACATTACCGACCTCAAGGATTTGGATATGCTTAAATGCTTTGAATGGGAACTGTTCTTCCCGACAACTGAGGAGGAATTGAGGGACGAGGTTTTCTGAAATGAAGATTTCATACATGCTTTCAAAGGATGTAGCAAGGAACATGATAGTGGTGCATCCGCCAGAGCCAAGAAAAGACCTTCTTCTTTCAAGACCTGCAGAGGGGGTTTATCTGGGAAAGACAAGATTCCTTGGGACCCCTGTTTTCTGGGACCCGAGCAAACTCATCAACCCGCACGTGGCAATAATCGGCATAACGGGCTCCGGAAAGAGCTACACTGTGAAAACTTTCATTACGCGGGCGTCCCTTATATGGAACAGCAATGCAGTCATACTGGACTGGGTTGGTGAATACAATAACTGGGTAAAGCAGGCAGGCGGAAGAGTAATAAACCTCTCAAAAGAAAAACTAAATATTCTTGACCTTGTGGGATTGCCGAAGCACAGCAGGATAAAACAGATAATTTCTGCTTTTGATATCCTTGCCGACCTGAAAAGCTTTCCGCAGGAAAGGGATGAGATAGAAGATGCGCTTGAGAACATTTACGAAAAAAAGAGAAAACCGCTTCTCATCGACCTGGTAAAATATCTGGAAAGAAAAAACAGGAAAAGAGCTGCGAGACTCCTGAAAAGATTTGCTGCCGAGGGAAGCGATTTCTTCGGTGGAAAGAGTACGCTTGACATAAAGAAACTTACAAATTCCGGACTTGTATGTGTAGACCTGCATGGACTGCCTACAGAAGAGATGAGGAGCCTGGCCGGACTGACCATACTGCAGTACATCAAAGAATTTATGCGCGCAGAGGGGATGACGGAAGATAGTGACAGGAGGGTAAGGCTCTTTGTTGTGCTTGATGAAGCATGGAAAATAGCACAGGATGAAAGAAGCGATGTCATAACGATATTACGTGAAGGAAGAAAGTACAACTTCTCAATAATAATAGCAACCCAGAATCCGACAGATATGCACAAGACAATATTCAGCAATATAGGGACCATCTTCATCCTCAGGCTCATTCTGAAAGAATACCGCGATTATGTCAGGGAATCGATAGGGTACTCTGATTTCGTTGACGGTGAAATATCAAGATTTGGTGTCGGTAACGCGGCAATGAACATGATATTCTCCAAAAGGCAGACTAAAGTTTCAACGTTCCTGCTTGACAGGATAGACGGGGAGGATCCCTTATTTATTTACAAAATCAGGGGTGGAAAAATGGATGTGGAAATTGAGAGGGAACAATTCATCAGGATGCTTTATGAACTTGGACTAAACGAAAGCCAGCTTGAGATAGTAAGGAAGGAATTCGAGAAGAAAGACGGTGTTCTGGAAGGGGAAAAGGTCGTTGAGATACTTGAAAGATTCGGTTATTCAAAATCATCTATTATTTCGTTCCTCAGGCAGCTCGGGTTTGAAGAAAAGAACCTCATCAGGGTTTTCTCCCTGGTAAAGATGAGGAAGGCCACGAAAGGCGTTGTTAACGTCGTTATGGAGGAATAGGGATGGCAGAAGAGAAAATAAAGGTCAAGGCACATCAGAAAAAAGGCCTTCAGGGACTGGCAACCCTGCTGGGCAGCCTGGGCTTCACCAAAATCTCGTATTCGAAGGACGCATTAGTAATAGAGAAGATAAGAGGTTTTGACCTTAAGGGGAATCCTGAACTCGAATACAGGATAACATTCAAGCCCGACTTCGTGGAGCTTGAATACGATGTTCCTCCGAAAAAGAACAAGAGGGCGAGACGTCTTGAGGTACTTCCGGTATTCCTTAATGTTCTTCAGTTATCCGAGGATTACTACGAATTCAGACCATCCGCAGTCTATTTCGAGATTAACAGCGTGCTTACAGAAATCCTTAAACTTATGAACAAGGATGCGATAGTGCTTTCAACAGAACTGAGCGAAGTGAATTCGAAGTACAGAAGCCAAACCGCAAAATATGAAAACATCGTCCGCTCAAGCGAGGAGAATGCAAGGATACTTATCGAATGCGAGAGAAAGAGGGATGAACTCGCAAAAAGGGTAGAGCAGCTTGAGAAGATGAGTGATGAGGCGCTGAAGGAAACACTTTATGATTGGATAAAACTGCACAACGGAAGCCTCAATGTAAGGGAATTCTCAAGGCTCCACAGGATTGCAATCCCGCGTGTGGAGGAAGGATTGAACATGCTGATAACCGAGGGCTACATAAAAAGGAGGTTCGAATAAGGATGAAAGACGAAAACCAGATGTCCTTCAATATAGTGAAGAACCACCCCACCGAGAGAAAGTACATAATTGTGAAACCTCTGGGGAACACCCTCGGGGATGCTCTCAGAAGACTGCTTCTAAGGCGATAGCATGAAAGTTCTTATTGTTGGAAACGGTGCAAGGGAACATGTAATTGCGGAAAGGATAGCTGAGGAGGCCGAACTTTATGCAGTGATGTCAAAAAAGAACCCGGCAATCGCAAGGCTTTCTAAAAAACACTGGATATGTAACATAGAAAATGCAGATGAAGTCAAAAAAGTTCTTCAGGGCGAAAGTTTTGATTTGGGTTTTTCAAGTCCTGACGCGACCCTTGCGGCAGGTGTAAGTGATGTGCTTTCTGAATTTTGTTCCGGTGTTGCGTCGCCGGGCAAGAATGCATCAAGGATAGAATGGGACAAGGCATATGCAAGGAATCTTATGAAGAATCATTCAATTCCAGGTCTTCCCGGTTTTGCAGTTGTATCTTCCGGAGAAGAAGCGCGCAGTTTCATAAAGGAAACCGGAGAAGTTGCGGTAAAGCCGGTAGGACTGACGGGGGGAAAGGGAGTAAGGATAATGGGTGAACACCTGAACGGCGAAGAGGAAACGATTGCCTATGTGAATTCGCTTATTGAAAAAGACGGCTCTGTTGTTCTTGAGGAAAGACTGTTCGGTGAGGAATTTACGTTACAGGCATTCTGCGATGGTGAGCATGTTGCACTCATGCCGCCCGTGCAGGACCATAAAAGGGCATTTGAACAAGACAAAGGACCAAATACGGGTGGAATGGGCAGTTATTCGACAGGAGAGAATCTTCCGTTCCTTGAGCAGAAAGACCTTGAAGAAGGCGGAGATATCATAAGAAAAATAATTGAAGTGATGAAAAAAGAGGGAAATCCGTTCAAAGGAATACTCTACGGACAATTCATGGCAATGGAAAACGGCGTTAAGGTGATAGAATTCAACGCAAGATTCGGAGACCCTGAGGCAATGAATGTTGTTCCGCTTGTGAAGGGTTCATTTGTTGAAATATTTCAGAAAATGGCTGAAGAGAATCTTGGTAGTGTTGAATTCGATAATTCAAGCACTGTGGTGAAGTATCTTGTTCCTGAGGGCTATCCTGGAAAATCAGTAAAGGATGCGGAAGTTTCTGTTGAGGAAGGAACGGATGCGAAAATCTACTATGCATCTGTTTACGAAAAGGAGGGTAAGATATTCACGACAGGTTCAAGGTCTTTCGGAATACTCGGAATTGCCGGCAATATCGAGGAAGCTGAGAGAATAGCTGAGGAAGGCTGCAAAAATTCATCCGGCCCGATGTGGCACAGGAAAGACATCGGGACAAAAGAACTCCTCGAAAAAAGGATAAAACACATGAAGGAACTAAGGGGGTAAGAATGAATAAATCCCTGCTTCTTTTTCTTATTCTGCTTTCGGTTTCATTTTCTGAAAACAGTTTCGGTTCTTCCATTATTGAGGTTGAAAGAACATGGATGATAAATTGTCCCATTGACAGATGTTCAATGGACTTCAACGGAATGGTTGCAGTTAACAACTCAAACCAGAGAGTAATTCTTATAGAAACCGAGCCTGAAATGGATATAATTGGGGATGAAGAGATACATGTGCTGTACGCTGATGATGTTGGGAAAGGAACAACCACGCTAAAGACCACTGTTTTGCTCGAAATCGACTACAACACCGGGCTGGGGAGTGATTTTCCTCTCATTCCGCAGGAGGTAAATTCAACAGAGCTTACTGAATGCAACGAAGCAATAGCTCTCAGGGCAGGAAATCTTGCAGATAATGTTTCAATATTGAGGACGATAAGGAACAACGTTGAATGGGTGTATGATAACATAGGGTATGACATCAGTTATTTCGGCATTACGGGTGATGCAAAAACAGTATTTGCCGAAAGAAGGGGGGTTTGTGTAGAGTATTCCCACCTTCTTATATCGATGCTTAATTCCCTTGGAATAGAAACCAGATATGTGAACGGTTATGTATTAAGTGATGCCTGGCAGCCGCATGCCTGGGCCGAGGCATATATTCCGGAGTACGGCTGGCTTCCCATCGACCCGACCTTCAACCAGGCAGGCATTCTTGACAGCAGCCATGTAATTATTTCATACGGAACGGACCAGCAGTCAGTTTACGATATCGTTACTTCTGAAACGTCTAACCTGACACTGGATTCCTCAACCGACATCAGCAGCTACTCTCCCATTGAGGACCCGAAAGGCCTTGGGATATCAATCAGTTTCGACAACAGCACATACATCGCAAAAGTAGAGGTAACAAACAACAGAAACGAATATGTGTTCGCCACCTACCACTTTTCGTCTCCTGAAAAATACTGGGAGACGGATTCGGAACTGCTTCTTATGGAACCATTTGAAACAGTAGAAAAAGAATACCGCGTGAATTACGGAGCACTTCCTGAAGGTTATATTTATACGATACCAGTGCGGGCTTCTGTAAATGGTGCGAAGGCAACAAAACAGATTGTAATAAGAAAAAGTGAGGTCAAAGAAGACATAGAAGACAATATATGCCTTTTCGCACTTATACTGGCTTTATTACCGGTGATTTTATGGTCAAGAGAAATATCGTAGTCGAAAAAGGAAGATACCTGCCGCCGTTTAGGAGAGAAGTGGAACTGGTTGAACGGAAGGGATTGGGCCACCCGGACTCTCTTATTGATGGAATAATGGAGGAAATAAGCAGGGAACTGAGCAAAAATTATTTGAATGAATTCGGCAGGATTCTTCATCACAATGTTGACAAAGGCCAGATATGCGGTGGTGGAACAGATGTTGAATTCGGGGGGGGCATCTTCACAAAACCGATATTCATTCTTTTAAGCGGAAGGGCCACCAGCGAGTTTGAAGGAAAACAGATTCCCGTTCAGCATATAGCCATCGAAACAGCAAAGAAATATCTGGGCAGTGTTGTGCATAATCTGGATGTCCCTGCGGATGTTGAGATAGAATCAAGGATTTCAACCGGTTCTGCAGAGCTGGCCGGTTTGCTTTCGGAGAGCAAGGCTGTTCCGCTTGCAAACGATACCAGTTTCGGCACAGGTTTTGCGCCTTTTGATGATGTTGAAAAAACAGTCCTTAATGTTGAAAAATACCTTAATTCTGACGGATATAAATCAGCACATCCTGAAGTCGGTGAGGACATAAAGGTGATGGGACTCAGACAGGATAACCAGATAAGGTTGACTGTTGCCGTTGCATTGATATCGAAATATGTCGAGGGAATAGACCAATATGTTGAACATAAGGAAAGGATAAAAAACGATATATTGACGCTGTCCGGGAAAATCACTGATATGGAAGTGGATGTTTCGGTTAATACTGCTGATGACATAGAAAAAAAATCCGTTTACATAACACTGACCGGGACGAGCGCTGAGATGGGGGATGATGGAAGCGTTGGAAGAGGAAACCGGGTTAACGGACTGATAACTCCTTTCAGGGGAATGAGCCTGGAAGCGGCTGCAGGGAAAAACCCGGTTAACCATGTGGGAAAAATCTATTCTGTGCTTGCAACAATGATGGCAAGTGAGATAGCAGAGGAACACGAGGAGATAGAGGATATAACGATAACGCTTCTGTCGCAGATAGGAAAGCCCATCGACCAGCCCAGCGTGGCATCGGCAATGATTATAACAAAAAAGGAAAAGGACTTCGAAGTCATACAGGACAAGGTCAGATATTCAATGGATAAGAGTCTTGAGGAGATAACAGAAATAACGAACAGAATAGTTTTCGGGAAGATTCCGGTTTTCTAACTATAGCAAACCGCAGAAGTTTTGCGACTGGTTTTGCTAATGCCGCACTCAGACGGTTTGCTAGTAGCGAACGAGAATTATTTATGAGGTTCGCTGTATTCTTAAATTTTTCTTATATTATATTAAATCTCATGGGCTCGTAGTCTGATTGAACTGCGTTCAATACCTACAAGCTTTTTGGGCTCGTAGTCGAGAGCTTTGAACTGGCGTTCAAAATTCGCCGGCAAAGCCGACGATGGTAAGACGTTACCTTGACAGAAACCCTTTCGTTCGCTGATGCTCACAAAGCGTTTCATCGGAAAGGTTTTCGAAATGGTAAAGATCGGGGGTTCGATACCTTTGAACTGGCGTTCAAAATTCGCCACCAAAGGCGGCGATCCCTTCGGGCCCATTTTTTATTTTTAGGTGTTCGGTGTCGGGTGTTCTGTGTCCTGTTTTAACGTCTGAAAACCCAGTTCCAAAAGTAGTGCTATTTCTGCTGTTTTTTCCTAAACGTAGTTTTGATATAAACTGGGCCCTAACATTTCCACCTTTCATATGTTCTCCTCCTATTTTTTTGTCGTTTTTCCTCTTTTTTTGATTGAAATTCCAATCATATGATTGATTTTCCTTTTTATTGGTTTGTTTTCAAACCATATGGTTGGTTTATAAACATTTAAAAAAACTGTGTTTCAATAAACAAGTATGTTTGGGAAAGAATTCGAACTCATAAGGGCTTTTTTATTCAAACCGTCAAAAGAGTTGTACGGGC
>DAOVFD010000150.1 GCA_030668565.1 Microcaldota archaeon | reverse complement strand
AGTTCAATCTTGTTTCAGGAAAGCTGCTTCCGGGAGAGAAAAACAGCGGAAAAGTCGTGCATGAAATAAGAAAGAAAGCGGATGAGGTTGAAAAAGAGGAAAGCATCGAAGTTGTTCTTATAGACAGTGCTGCGGGAATCGGTTGTCCGGTGATTGCTTCGGTTATGGGATGCAATTATGCGTTGGCGGTTGCTGAGCCCACTCCTGCAAGCATATCAAGCCTGAAAAGGGCCATCGAAGTGGTGAAACATTTTGCAATTCCCTACGGAGTAATTGTAAATAAGGTTGGCATCTCAAGTGAGAATGAAG
This sequence comes from Microcaldota archaeon, assembly GCA_030668565.1. Taxonomy (GTDB): domain Archaea; phylum Micrarchaeota; class Micrarchaeia; order Anstonellales; family Bilamarchaeaceae; genus JAVZJR01. The sequence goes on along the minus strand of DAOVFD010000150.1, from coordinate 1,268 downwards.
ATTCAATAAGAAAGGAATTCGGTGAAAAGATAATCGGAGAAATACCTTATGATGAAGAATTGCCGAAGCTTCTTGCAAATAAGATACCTCCTATAAAAGGAAAGGGTAATTCTGCAGATGCTTTGAAGAACCTTTCAGAAAATGTTGAAAAAATAATCGAGGTGAAAAAATGAAATGTACAATTCTTTATGATAATGAGGAAGGGAAAGGACTGGAGAATGGATGGGGTTTTTCCGCCTATATAGAGGTGCATGGAAAGAAGATACTCTTTGATACTGGTGGCGATGGTGCTGCTCTGCTTAATAACATGAAGAAACTTTCGATTAATCCAAAAGAAATCGATATGATATTTATCTCACACGGGCATGGTGACCATACAGGTGGTTTGTCCGCTGTTCTTCAGGAAACAGAAAATCCAAGATTATATATCCCAGCTTCCGCTTCAATGCTTGAAAAAATAGCAGAGGGAAAAGCAGAAGTCGTGAAAGTGAGCGAGTCAATGGAAATTTCCAAGGGCATTTGGAGTACTGGTGAACTTAGAGGAATTGAACAATCGCTTGTTGTGAGCACGGAAAAAGGGAATGTAATAATCTGCGGATGCAGTCATCCCGGACTGGATGTAATAATAGAAAGTGCAAAGAAATTCGGAAAAGTTTACGGTGTTATCGGCGGATTCCACGGATTCTCAAAACTGGAAGCTCTTGAAGGCGTAGATTTCATTGTACCGTGCCATTGCACAGTAAACAAACTCAATATTCTTGAAAAATTCCCAAAAACAGCAAGTAAATGCAAAACAGGAAGCGTTTTTGAAATTTAGTTTATTCGAACCTTATTGAAAAAGTAGCACGGTGGAATCGTTTTCCTTCTTTCACACCTACAAGTTTCCTTGTTATTTTTGCCCTTAAGCCAAGCTCAGCAACTACCCCAAGAACAACCTTTGTTTTTCCTGCATAAATATCAACGCCGCCGTGCTTTTCCTCTGATTTTGTGATGAATGTTTTCCTGCTCAGCATTTTCGTAAGAATTTTGGCATATTTCGCTACTTTCTTTTCATTCCCGCGCAATTGTATTATAGATTCGTAATATCCGCCTGCTATTTTAGAACAGTCAGGGCATATCACAATCTTCTTTTCAAATTTGAATGGTTTGCTGATTTTTACTTCGTTCTTCACAGTGAATATCATTTCTCCTTTTTCACTGTCATATCGCACGCTTTCAAATTCCCCTCTTGCCTTGCTGGCTATGTGCTCCTCAAGTTTCCTTCTGCT
>DAOVFD010000002.1 GCA_030668565.1 Microcaldota archaeon | reverse complement strand
TATCGCCGGGGAAAGCGAAATAGAAGGGATAATAAGCAAAAATGAGAATATGCTTAAGAGAGGGGTTAACGCAAAGAGCATAGAGTTCAAATCGGTTTCAAAAATGAAGGAAGACGTGATTGACGGAAGGCATGTGAAGCTTGCAATAAAGACGGTGAAATGATGTACAAGCAGGTAATAGTGATTCGTGCGGATTTGAAGATGGGAAAGGGCAAGCTGGCTGCACAATCTTCCCATGCTTCACTTGCTGCGTTCAAAAAAACAGAAAGGGCACACCCCGAAGTTGCAAAAGCATGGGAAAGGGAAGGGCAGAAAAAAATCGTACTGAAAGTAAATAGCGAACAGGAGCTTCACGAATATTTTGAACTCGCAAAAAGAGAGGAGATTCCTGCGGAACTGATAAGGGATGCGGGGCATACGCAGATAGAACCCGGCACCGTAACCTGCTTCGGGGCAGGCCCATGGGAAGAGAAAAAACTTGACGAATTGTTTGGGAAACTGAAACTCCTCTAGATTTATAAACATTTTATAACATACATATTAACAGTGAGAGGGAGACTATGAGAAGAAGCCGTGAAGACACTAATCAGTTTGTTCATCAGGCGGAAAGCCCGGCACAGATGAAGAGGAGATACAGGAAGTCTGTTCTTAAAAAAGAATTCAGGGAAACCGCAGCGAAGACTGCAACAAAGGTTTTTGGTGAAAAATCAGCTCTTATTGACATAATCAGGGAAAAGGAAAACTGCACAGAGGCAATAGCGGACGGGATGGCCAAATTATCTTCTCCTGGTGATTTTAACAGATTTGTCGGAATTTTCTTTAACTCGATAGAACTTGAGGAGGGTGAACTGGAAAGCGGAACTGCAATAACAAACGAGATTGTATCCTGTAATTCCGCAGTAAAGGGCAAGGCCCTGGCAAGCGCTGTTGAAATACTCCTGGCTACTGAAAATGAAAGACTGGCTCTGGATTTTCTGGATAGAATCAGGAATACGAACCCGGATAAATCCCTTGATGCACTCGAAGGACTCATAAAAATTTCCAGAATAGAATATATCCATACAATGACTGCATGCGCAAGGGGTTTTGTTGAAAATCCTGAAGCTGCATTTAAACAGATTGAAAAAATAGCAAGCAAAATAGGAGCAAGACTCAGCAGTCCGGGGGAAGACCAGATGCTGTTCAGCGACCTTGTTCTGGAAAGAGTAGTAAAGGATAACCTCGGGATTGAATAAAACTAGATTCTGTTCAGAGCGTTCTTTATTTCCTCAACAGGCATCTTGCTCACAATCATCGGTATCCTTTCCCTTTCAGATATCTTCATTGCAAGCTTGTCGATTTTATTTGGTTCTATATTGTGCAGGACTATTGCAGACGGCTTTGAAGAGCTTACCCTTACAACAACGAAAGGGCTCCTTCCGGTGCTTACGCCCATGAAAACGAATGCTCTCTCGTTGACATTGCCGTAAAGGTTCTGGAAGTAGGAAAATGGCATGTCAAGGATAACTTTTATACTGTCTATAAGAGTGTAGCCGTAAAGTTTCTTTGACTCAAGAAGGTCGGCATTCGTTATGACCTTTCCCTTTATCAGGCTGACGAAATCCTTGAGGGTGATGCTTCTTGCGAACTCGTGCACTTCAAAGTAATCGTCCGGTGGCCTCTCCTTTTCGGTGAATTTCTGGGAAATCCTGCCTCCGTTTGCCTTGTCTATTTCGAAAAGTGAGTTCACGAAACGCTTTACGACTGCAGTCCCTGGTGATTTCCTCCGGCTGCCCTCGTAGTCACTTATGGTTGAGACGGTTATCTTAAGGTACTTGGCAAGCCCAACCTGGCTTATTTCAAATATCTCTCTCCATTTTCTCATCGTACTGCCGGGGTCTTCGGAAAGGGATATTTCTCCGGCTATTTCCATCTTTATCTTTTCCATAAAATGCCCACCATTGCTGATGAGATAATTAAGACAAATGTTTAAATAGGTTACGACTATTGTGGTTTACTCGCTTTCTTCCTCGAAACAATCCTTTAAATCCCTGCTTCTGATTGTAATGAAAACAGTTTTTTCACCTTCATTCTGCACAACAAAATCATATGCTCCTTCTTTAAGAGTTAGGGTTTTTTGATAATCGGTAACATTGGCTTCGAATCCGTGGCTTGGCATTTCAAGATACATCTCGCCATCCACTATTTCTGTACCAGTAATATCATATTCTGTGAAAAGTATTGTGACCGGTCCTGAAGAATTAACCTCAAGAGTGATTTTCTCCGTGTCTTCCAGAATAAAAGTGCAAGTCCACATATAACCTGGAGGCAAATCAGTAGTAAACTCAGGGGTTTCAACACATCCAAATAGTGAAAGAAATAAAAATAGGGTTATCAGTTTTCTAAACTGCATAGCATCACAATAAAATAAAAAAATAAAGAAGACTAACCAAACAGATTGGCGAGTCCTTCAGCAGCCTGCTCTTCTTTCTTGCCTTCGTCCTCTTTCTTCTCTTCCTTCTTCTTTGCCTCACCGCCTGCGGGTGCCGGAGCTGCTGCAGGTGCCGCTGCTGCCACTGCAACATTCTTCAGAAGGTCTTCGAAGTTGACGTCTTTTACCGCATCAGCAAGAACTTTCGCTTTTGCGTCATCGGCTTCCGCACCGCTAGCCTTGATAACGCTTACGATGTTCTCCTTTGTTACTTCCTTTCCAGCACCGTGCAATAGAAGCACAGCATGCAAGTATGGGTCTACCTTCGTCATATCTATCACCTTTAATTATTCTTTTTTAACATCCTCTTTTTTCTCTGCCTTCGGAGTTTTCTTTTTTTCCTTGGCAGGTTTTTTCTCCTTCTTTTTTTCTTCTTTCTTCTCAGGAGGTTTCTCCTTCTTTTTAGGAACATCTTCTTTTTTCTTTTCAGCAGGTTTTTCCTCTGCTTTTTCAGCCTTGGGGACTTCCTCCTTCTTTTCTTCAACCTTTGGAGCTTCTTCCTTTTTCTCCTCTTCTTTCGGAGTCTCTTCCTTAGGAGCCTCTTCGGCTTTTTCCTCAGGAGATACATCAGAAAGTGCCTTACCTTCCCTCAATGCCTTAAGCAGAAGCTCATCAACAGTAACAACACTGTAGAGGTCACCATTGACGGCAGTATTAAGTGCCTGCCTGAACGCTTCCTGAAGCAGGTATTCAGCACTCAGGGAAGTCGGGTAATCCGCGTTAACGGAAAGATTGAATGCCTCCTTAAGTGATGACTGAAGATCGTTATTGATTGTATCGCATATATCAAGCAGCTCGCTTGCATAACTGTATTCCCCATCGAAACCGAATACAAGCTTTGCTCTCATCTGGAAAGGCATGACTCCAAGTGTCTGCAATGCCTTTGCCTTCGGAGCCGTTATCTTGTCCCCTTTCTCTGCAATCACACTGTCTTTTGCAATTACTATTTTTCCTCCCTTTATCTGAACGCTAACGCCACCGGCTTTAAGCTCTGAGAGTGCCGGACCCGGAGGCAAATCGGTTTCACCTTCAGGAACAACTATTTCCGAAGGTGCAATTTCGCCTGCCTTTGCTGCCCTGTTCTTCTTGTTCTCCTTCAGGAACTTGTTCAACTGGTAAGGTGACCAGTTCGTAAGAATCAGTGCAACGGGTCTTTCGCATTCTGAAACCTTTTCCTTCAGTTTCGGGTTTGATTCCAATACTCTCGTTATGACTGCCTTCCTGAGTATTCTTACCTTTCCGCCGTCATCCCTTATTTTTTTCCTGAGCAATTGTAAAAGCGAATCCGGCAGTTTTTCAAGACTGAGTAGTGCAACTGTCTTATAGTTCTTCATTTCATCTATGGTTTCTTTTACTTTGGCTATTTTTTCCTTGACAGCCTTCTTTTCAGGGTTTGATTTGTACACCATTGCAATCACCCGACTTTAATCGGCCTTCCCATCGTAAGTTTAACGTAAACCGATTTTACGTTTCCTTCACCGCCAATCTTGTTTTTCACTGCATCGTAAATCGCTTCTGCATTATCCGTAAGTTCCTCTGCTGTCATTTTCTCTGTTCCAACAAAGGCCTGAAGAACCGGAAGATATTTCCCTTTTGTTGCCACTCTTATGGAGTTTTTTGACTTGTTTATCAAATCCATTACGTCCCCGACAATTGGTCTTGGCAACTTTCCCCTCTTACCAAGATACTGACCGAGTGATTTTGCAACCTGGCCCATAAGGTTCGGTTGTGCAAGAAGGAAATAGTTCTCCGCAAGGTCTTTCAGTTTTTTGGGTTCTGCATAAGATGACAAATCCTCTGGAGGAATCACCAAATCTGCGCCGCCCTTCTTTGCCTGGTCTGCTATCATCTTTTCCGCTATAACCGCTGCCTTCAGTTCCTTTCCTCCTTTTCCTTTTGGAAGAAGTATATCTATGTTTACCCTGTTTTCGCTCTTGGAGAAATCAACCCCTCTCGTGTTTATAATTAGCTCTATACTTTGATTGAATTTTCTTTTTCCTTTGTCTTCCAAGGCTTTGCTTATAGCCTCTGTAAGCTTTTTTCTGTCCATAGAATCAAGCCCTCCTACCGGTTTTACCCTGGTAGTCCGCTCGGGTGAGATGAATATGCAACCATGGTTTTTTAAATTATGAGGTTAGCTTTCCCGTGTTATCTCTATTTTTCCTATTTGCCCTTCCTCATAATGGCTTGCAATCCTGAATCTTGCCCATCCGTATGCAGGACCTTCTGCAAGCGTGCTCTTATCGGTAGTGAACGGATATTTGACTATTTCAACAACCTCGCTTTCACCTTCGGCAGTTGTCAGTCTCAGCACTATCTCCCCGCCATTTTCAAAAGAATGTGTTTTAAGGTAAACGACATTCTGGGGAATATAGAGGTCAGTATACACGGTTGTATCCGTTCCCAGACTTCCTACCGAGTTTGCAAGATACGCAAGCCTGAAAACAAGAAGCTCTGCCTGGTATGTTGCTACCTGCTCGCTTACTTCGTTTGCCTTGAAGTAAACCATAACAAGCAGGGGTATGAATACCAGAAGCACCAATCCCACAACAACAAGCAATTCTGTGCTTACCTGTCCTTTTTTCATAGAATTACCAGATATATCATAGCAGGCCACCTTTTTTTAACACTTTCCTGCTCTTCTTCATGTGCTTTTTCCTTGCAAGACGTTTTCTGAGTTCGGCCGCAGCCATATTTATCGTGTCCCTTACGGACGGTCCTTCTGTGCGTATGTTGAATCTTTCCCTATTCCCTTCCAGCAGAATATTGATTGCATAAACTGATTTTCCTTTTTTGACATGGACGTTAACCCTTCTTATTCCGTAACTGTCCCCGAATCTCTCCGTAACTTTCTGGACATTTTCCCTGATTAAATCCCTGTACATTACCGTTTCATCGTTCAGACCGCTTATTTCTATCTGCATTCTTTCTTCCACTATGCCTTTTATGGCTTTGAAAATGTCAAGTGCTGAGAGAACACCGACTGGCTTTTTTCCTGACATTACTACCACGGATGAGACCTGTTTTCTAATCATCCTCCTTGCAGCATCCTCCACTGTGGAATCTGACTGGACGGTCGTGAGGTCAGGCCTGTAAAGGTCGTTAAGTATCTTGTCATCATATCCGCTTCTTGATGAAATGACCATTGGCATCTTCTGCTTCCGCTTCGGCTTCATGGCCTCTACGGTCAGGTCAAAGGTTGAGAAAGTCCCTATCGGTCTTCCCATCCTGGTTACAACCAGCCTTCTTGCCCTGTATCTCTTCATCTTGAGTTTTGCCTCCCCAACAGTCTTCTTGTAGTCTATCGTGTAAACTGGGGAATTCATCAGTTCCTTCACACCCACTTTCAGCATCAGCTTGTTTTTCAGCATGTCCTGCAGAAGTTCGACCCTTGTTGTCAATCCCAGTGGTTTTTTCTTTTCGTTTACCACCGGCAGCGCCTTGAAATGCCCGAGCAGGAACGCATCCACCCTTTCAAGTATTCCGGTTGAAGTATAGAGAACGGGTGGTTTGACAACGGCCTTGTCGCATTTCACCTTGGAAGGATTCTGCACATGGAAAAGTTTCAGGTTCCTGTCATCTATTATTCCATAATACCTGCCGCTTCTTGTCACTATGACTGCTATTCCGGTATCAAGAACTCCTGTCAGGGCTTTTGATAACGGGTCGCTTACATCCAGAATTAATGTTTTCTTTATGTCCATAAGATTACCTCTTATCTGGAATATGCAAATTTGGATTTAAAACCATTGCGCTCAGGTTGTCAGGTTTTTACCTTACAAAATCAAACCCAATTTATAACTGCAGATTCCTAATCCTGACTGGTGATGTAAATGAAATTTGGGATTCTGTTTGGAGTTTTGGCTTTGATGTTTTTTGCGGGTTGTGTTCAGCCGGAAGAAGGAAATGGTGGCGAAGCAAAAGTCGCTGACAATATTCCGAAATTTTCATCATGCAGTGCGATAGCCGCCGAATTTGAAAAGAGTGGAAACCGGGGGGGTTATTGGGGCATGGAAGAGCTTGCAATGCCGATGATGGCAACTGCGGATGCAGGAGGAATGGCAAAAAGTACAAACTATGAATCAGCTCCGGATTATTCTGAAACGAACGTGCAGGTTGAAGGAGTTGATGAAGCTGACATTGTAAAAACGGATGGAAAATACATTTACGTTATATCAAATAATAAATTACATATAATAGAAGCTTATCCTGCTACGGAACTTCTTTCATCTCTGGAACTTGGAAACGTATATCCGATTGAAATGTTCATAGACGGAGACACTGTTCTTGTTTTCGGACAGGAATATTATCAGTATGGATATGAAGAGGAAATTGCCTATGATTATTACTATCCGCGAGGCGATACCACAGCAATACAGATTATTGATGTTTCGGACAGGGAAGAACCTGAAATTGTAAGGGAAGTTGAATTTGAAGGGGATTACCTTTCTTCAAGGAAAATAGATTCAACTGCATATTTTGTACTGAGGAAATACCAGTACTACATTCCTGAAAACCCTGTTGAAATAGTTCCGGTTTACAGGGACAGTGCTGGGGGGGATAAAGAATACGAACAGATTGCAAGCTGCGCAGATGTTGGTTATCTTCCTCCTGTTGATGCAAGAAGCTTTGTAATAATAGGTGCAATTTCAATGGAGGACGTTGATGCGGAGATAACAAAGGAAGTGATTGTCGCATCAGGAGAGAACATTTATGCATCGCAGCACAATCTTTACGTGGCAGAGGTTGACTACGATTACGGGCCGATGCCATTGGTTGATGAAGTTCTGGGGGGATATGAAAGCACTGAAAAAACAATAGTGCACAAGTTTTCTCTTGACGGGCAGGAAATAGATTACCTTGGTTCAATGGAAGCTCCGGGAACAATCCTTAACCAGTTTTCAATGGATGAGTATGATGGATATTTCAGGATAGCGACTACGAAAGGACACGTTTCAAGGTATGGAGAAAGCACTTCAATGAACAATATCTACACGTTTGATGAGGATTTGGAAATGGCAGGAGAGCTTGAGGACCTTGCACCGGGCGAAAGGATTTACTCGGCAAGATTCATGGGCAAAAAAGCCTACCTGGTTACTTTCAGGAAAATTGACCCGCTTTTTGTGATTGATTTGAACGACCAAGAGAATCCGGAGGTTCTTGGAAAGCTGAAGATACCGGGATATTCGGATTATTTACATCCGCTTGATGAGAACCACATAATCGGGATTGGAAAACATACCGTTGAAGCAGAGGAAGGAAACTTTGCATGGCATCAGGGAATTAAAATGGCAGTGTTCGATGTTTCGGATGTTTCAAAGCCGAAAGAACTTCATAAGGTTGTAATAGGTGACAGGGGAACGGACTCCTATGCGCTCCATGACCACAAGGCATTCCTTTACGACCATGACAGGAACCTGCTTGTGATTCCTGTTCTTCTGGCGGAAATAGATGAAGAGCAGTATGGCGAGTATGTATCTGACAATGCATACGGGGATTATGTATTCCAGGGGGCATACGTATACGATCTTACTGTTGAAGACGGATTTGAGTTGAAAGGAACGGTAACGCATATTGATGATGAAGATGCATTTGACAAATATGGCTATTACTACTATGACTACGGATATGCGATAAAGCGCTCCCTCTACATTGATGACATGTTGTATACTGTTTCGGAAAACAGGGTGCAGGCGAATTCGCTTGACGGACTTGATTTGGTTGCCTCCATAGAGCTTCCCAACGGGGTGAAAGATATATAAAGATAAACCGGGTAAGGGCCTTATGGCCTCCCAGTTCGATATTCATAGTATAGTAGAGAAACCCACCTGGAAACAGATGCTTCTCGAGCTGATTGACCGGAATAAAATAGACCCCTGGGATATTGACATTGCGCTGATAGCCGACAGTTTCATGAAAAAAGTCAGGGAGATGGAAAAACTGGATTTGGCTGTACAGGCGAACATAATACTTGCAGCGGCAATCCTTCTGAAATACAAAAGTGAATACCTCACGTATCTTACGATGGAGGAGCCTGTCATAGAGGCTTACCCTGTTGAAGAGCCGGTTGGGGATATTGAAGAAATACCGCAGTTGACGCTGGTCTCCAGAATACCACCGAAAAGACAGATTACCCTTGATGAACTGATGGGGGAAATGGAAAAAGTAATAAAATACGAGGATGCTGACAGGGAGAGAATACCAAGAGGGTCAATAAGCGAAACAATAGACTTCGTAATATCGGAGGAGAACATTGAAAAAAAGATGGACGAGGTGCTGGAAAGAATCAGGGACAGCAGCGATGAAAGCGGATGGTCCCTTTTTTCAAGAGTTCTTAAAAACAGCGACAGTACTGAGATAATATATACCCTTATTTCAATCCTGCATCTGGTTCAGACCAAAAAAATAAACATAAAACAGGATAAGATGTTCGGTGAGATATTCATATTTCTGCTTGACAGGGAAAAGGAAAAAATGAAGATGGAAATCAGTTTGAGCTCTGGTTCAAAACCTTCCGTTTAACGGAAGTCAGGAAATAACTGTTCCCTTGGGCTTCTTCTTTGTTTTTACGATTTTTACGTTTGAAGGAGTAAGCAGAATGCTGTTCTGTGAAAGAAGTGCAATGTCACCGTTTGTCTTGGTCGAATGGTTCTTGAGTTTTGTGATTATTCCTTTCAGCCTGTTGGGCTGTTTTGACAATGGGAATACGTTGAGTATGATTATGTTCTTCTCCGTGAGTTCCTTTATCGCCATGTCGCCGTCCCCTTCGTTTCTAAGGTCTATCCTCTTGACATAGAAGTCAGCTGGGGGATTTACAACGTCACCTTCAGATTCCATAATTTCTTCGAGATCAGGAGCCTCGCCTTTTTCAGTTTTTCCGAAAATCTTATCAAACAGTCCCATAAGGTCACCTTCATTAAACATTTATGGTAGCATAATTACTTTAATTATTAAATACCTTTCTGTCTCAGAAAACTTTTTCACCAACATAAACCTTTATACCTGATGGTGTCACTTTGAAGGGCACCAGGTCCCTCGAGTGGTTGGTCCCCCTCATCTTGAATACCTCCAGTGCCCGTATTCTCCTGTCCTCCCTGTCGAGATTGTAAAGGTTGATTATTCCATCCATAACGAAATGCTCTATATCAAATTTTATTTCGGATTTCATGGGTGACGTGGCTTCAAGCGTTGTTATTGAGGTACAGTCAAGATTCCTGAGAAGCGAAAGGAATTCGAAAAGCGTCTGCCTGTATTCTATTTCGCTTTTGAAAGCCAGTTTTATCATTGTGGCTGAATCAATTACCGCTCTTTTCACATCGTTCTCGGTTATCTGCACCTCAATTATGTTCGCGACCTCCTCCAGCTCAAGCTTATCGGGCTTTACTATGTTGAGTTTCTTCTCGTCAATAAGTTTGTTTACATCGGTGAACATCGGAAACGTGGTTTTCATGTTTTCAACTATGTCCTCCTCAGTCTCCTCAAGGGTTACGTAGACGCCGTTTTCCTTCATCTTCGCTCCCTTGTAAAGAAATTCAAATCCGAAAGATGTTTTACCAGAACCAGGTCCTCCATAAAGTGCAACGTGTCTTCTTGCAGGTATTCCACCATTGAGCATTTCATCGAGTCCTGTAATTCCCGTTTTAACTCTCTCCATAAAATTCACCTGTCTGGATTTGTATTGCAAGTGAAATCTATAAACTTATTGTTTGATCAGCGATAAAAAAGAGAAAAGCAAAAGAATCGCGGGAGGAATGCATATGTAATCTGTAACTTCCTCTTCAGGTTCTCCGGTAACATTTTCTGTCACGTTGGTTTTGTTTTCAGCAGGCAGTTGCTCTTCTTCAGATGGGGGCGGCGGAGGTAATTCCTCTTCAGGCTCCTCTTCAGCGGGCGGGGGGATTTCTTCCTCTTCACCTTCCTCTGCACCTATGCAGCGCGCGATATCAAAATGAGCTTCCTTGTTCTTATACCCCTCTTTTTCGACAACAACAAGGAAAAGACCTGTCATGAAATCCCTTTCCCCGATAAGCTTGTATGTGAATTTTCCGTCAACATCCGTAGGTCCCGCAGCCAAAAGAGGAACAGAATAATCAATATATATAAGGCGCACCATTGCTCCTGTAACTGGTTCTCCATCGCTTTTGACATAAATAGTCATTAATTCCTCTTCGCAGTCCATTGTTATGTAAAGAGCATCAAATTCATCATGGTATTCCACTCCCAAATCCCTCTGCTCAAAAATAGCAAGCTCTGTTTCCGCAGCCATCGAAACCGAAAGAACCAGCAGAATGCAAAGAACCAGTCTCATTTTATCTCCTTTCCTGCGAGTGTAAACTGTGCAAGAAGCGCTTCCATCTGTATCCTTTCATTCGCACCCTGCACAAGCCTGAAATTGTATTCGCCGACCTTGTCTATCAGAAATACCTTGTTTTTTTCAGGAACATCGAGATTCGGGATTTCCCTGTAAATCTGGAAAATGACATCCTCGCCACTCAGACCATAATGAATCATGAGCCTGTCCAGGTTTTCCCTTGCTTTTACGAAATCGCCTTCAAGAGCGCATTTCACCATTTCCTGGACCTCTTTCGGCTTTGCCCTGCTGCTTATCTTGTGGACAAGGTCTGCGGTTATATGGCTGCTGTGCATCGCGCAACCATGAAGAACGTTTACTCCCTTTCTCATATCGCCATCGCATACGTAGAAAACGGCCCGGTATGCATCGTCGTCCACTTTTAATTTTTCCTCTTTTGCTATGCGCTCCAGTTCTTTCCTGACATCCTTTTCCCCAAGCTGAAGGAACCTGAATATCGCGCACCTGCTCTGTATTGGCTCTATTATTTTTGAGGAATAATTTGCAGATAAGATGAATCTTGTTGCCCTCGAATAGGTTTCCATGGTCCTTCTTAATGCCTGCTGCGCATCAGAAGTAAGGGCATCGCTTTCATCAAGAAAAACAAGCTTGAATGGAGCACCTCCCAGCGAAACGGTCCTTGCAAAATCCTTTATCCTCCCCCTCACTACGTCTATTCCCCTTTCATCGCTTGCATTCAGTTCGATGAAATTTCCTGCCATGTTCTTTCCGAAAAGTTCGTGTGCAAGCGCAAGGGCGCACGTTGTTTTTCCCACTCCGGGAGGACCAGCAAAAAGAAGATTCGGCATGTTCCTGGATTTCACAAAAGCCTTCAGGGAATGGACAGAATTACTCTGCCCTATAACTTCGTTTAGCCTGGACGGTCTGTACTTTTCTGTCCATGGAAGAATGTCTGTTTTTTCCATCAGAACACCGGAAAAACTAAAGATTTACTTTCAAACCAAGCTCTTTCTTGAGTTCCCTGTACCTGTTTCTTATCGTTACCTCAGTAACTCCCGCAACATCGGCAACTTCTTTCTGTGTTTTCTTTACGCCATGCATTGCAGAAGCTATGTAAAGTGCTGCGGCAGCAACACCCGTCGGTCCTCTTCCTGAAATCAACCCTTTTCTCAGGGCCTTCTTTATGAGCTTGACTGAATCCTCCTGAACATCTCCACCGAGTCTCAATGCAGCGGCAAATTTCGGAACGTACTGGGACGGGTCTGTAAGCGGGACGTTGATACCAAGTTCCGCCTTAATGAATCTGTATGCCCTTCCAATTTCCTTTTTCTCTATTCCTGATGCTCTTGAAATCTCGTCAAGAGTTCTCGGAATTCCCTGCATCCTGCATATTGCATATATTACCGCAGAGACAACACTTTCAATAAGACGGCCGCGTATGAGCTCTTCCTTGACGGCTCTCCTGTACAAAAGAGCCGCGCTCTCCTTTATGTTTTCCGGAAGACCCAAAGACGATGCAACCCTGTCAAGTTCAGTAAGTGCAATGATAAGGTTTCTTTCCATCGACGTTGAAACTGATGCCCTCTTGTGCCATTTCCTCATCCTGTAAAGCTGGGCCTGCTTTTTAGGGGAAATTTTTCCTCCCCTGATATCCCTGTTATACTGGTCTATTTCAGTTACAAGACCCTTGTTCGGTCTCATGTATTTTATCGGAGCTCCACCCCTTGCCTTCTTTTCCTTCTGCTCGGCATCAAAGGCCCTCCACTCCGGACCCGGGTCCTGTATATTTTCGGCTATAATAAGACCGCACTCTGCGCAGATGAGCTCTCCACGTTCATAATCCCTGATTAGCCTTTTGCTCTTGCATTCCGGACATTTTTTTGTTGTAGTCGACATTTTTTACCTCCCCACCTCGAAACTAACAGTAACTTTTATAAAAGTTGGTTTATTATTAGGAGGGGACGAGGTTTATAAACTTTTCGGTGAAACACGGAAAAACGGCAATTGTCCAACGACGGTGCCTCTCTCGATAGTTTTATAAATTCTCTCTCAGTAAATAGGAGTGCCACCTCGTCGTGGCAGAAAAGCCTGTATTGGCTATTTTTGAAGGTGAAATGAATGGGACAAAAAATCGGAACTGAAAGAATAACCCGGGAGGGCGGATATCTTTATTATGTAGGCAAGGACGGATTCGTCTGGGCAGCCCCCATGAAGCACAACAAGAGGGGAAGGAAAAAGAAAATAGGGAACGAGAAAATCAAGAAAGAGAAAGGATTCATGTACTATGTAGGAAAAGACGGGTACGTCTACAGGGCAAGACTCAAAAACGCATAATTTGCCTTTTTTCTTTTTTTTCTATTCTTTTTTAAATTGTTTCTAATCAGTATCAACGTTCTTAGACAGGTGAAATAATGCATTTGATTATCTCAGATACTAAAGCGGGAAAAAGCTACAAAGCTGAAATTCCCAAAGACAAGGAAGCAGAAATCGCAGGCAAAAGAATAGGCGATATGATTGAAGGGGGGATAGTCGGTGCCGCGGGCTACGAACTTGAACTTACGGGAGGGAGCGATGACAGCGGATTCCCCATGAGAAAAGACGTGGCAGGCTCCAGAAAAATGAAGGTTCTTCTCACCAAGGGAATAGGGTTTCATGCAAAAAACAAGGGAGAGAGAAGAAGAAAAATGATACGCGGAGATTCATATTCATCGGAAATAACCCAGATAAACGCGAAGATTACCAAGGCAGGCCCGGCTTCTCTTGATGAACTCTTCAGGAAAGAGAAAAAGACTGAGGAGAAGAAGTAGGTGAATCTAATTGCAGGCTGACATCAACATAGGACTGCTCGGGCATGTCGACCATGGAAAAACTACTCTTACAAAAGCCCTTACCGGGAAATGGACTGATACCCACAGCGAAGAGATGAAAAGGGGGATTTCAATACGTCTCGGGTATGCTGATGCTTATATATACTACTGCCCGAAATGCAAGAAGGTCACGATAAAAAAGAAATGCCCCGGATGTGGAGGAAAAACCGAGGTAAAAAGAAAGATTTCCTTTGTGGATGCACCGGGGCACGAAACCCTGATGACGACCGCGATATCCGCAGCCAGCATACTTGATGCTGCGCTTTTTTTGATAGCAGCCAATGAAAAATGCCCCCAGCCGCAGACAATCGAACATATGCTCGTTCTCGATACGACCGGAATAAAAAACATAATAGTCGTGCAGACAAAGGTGGATTTGGTAACAAAAGAAAAGGCAATTGAAAATTACAGGGAAATAAAGGAATTCCTGAAAGGAACGATAGCGGAGAATGCCCCTATAATTCCTGTTTCCGCGCATAACGGTCTTAATCTCGATGCGCTTGTGGAAGGAATAGGGGCCATCAAAATAGAAGACAGGAAAAAGGATGCGCCCCTGAGAATGTACCTTTCACGTTCATTCGACATAAACAAACCGGGTAATGAAATTGAAAAACTCAAAGGCGGGGTTGTAGGGGGTTCCATAGTCGAAGGTTCCCTGAAGACAGGAGAAAAAATAGAGATGTCCCCCGGTATTTCCAGAAAGGAAGGTTCTCCTCCCGAACCCCTTGTTTCAAAGGTAACGGCATTAAGGGAGGAAAGTGACAAACTGGAGGAAGCGGGACCCGGTGGGCTTCTTGCTATTGGAACTACAATCGACCCTGCACTCACAAAATCAGACGGGCTTGTCGGCTCTGTTCTTGGAAGACCAGGAGAAGTGCCAAAGGTCACAAACGAGATAACGATAAGGTACAATATACTGAAAAGGCCGGATATGAAGGTCCAGCTCCTGAGGGAAAACGAACCGGTAGTCGTAAACGTTCACACATATACCGGTGTCGGCGTAATAACAAAACTTGTAAAGGGGGGAAAGGCAACGATAAGATTGAAAAGGCCGACAGTAGTATATGATGATATGCACGTTGCCCTTAGCAGAAGAGTAGACCAGAGATGGCGTTTATCTGCCTGGGGAACGGTCGTCTAGCTCAGGTGGAAGGTAAAGGAGATCACAGGAGTTTGTATAAGTAGGTTTCTTTGCCGAGGTCGTTTTGACTTCGGTCATAACCCTCAGCTCACGTTCGTTCGCCGAGGTCTACTTGAAACGCCTGTTTCAAGTCCCTCCGGCTCGCATTTGCTCGCCGAGGTCGCCTAGTCCGGTAGGGCGATGGATTGCTAAGAAAGAAAACCGCTGTTTTCCAAGGTTTTCTTTCAGACTTAACCTGAGATTTTCTCGGGTGTGGACATCCATTGCGCGTAAGCGTTCGAGAGTTCAAATCTCTCCCTCGGCGGTCTATTTTTAACTAAGCAGAAATTAATGTACCAATCACAGTAAACACTATGATAGCAATTATGGCTATCAACAGCAGAATAGAGCCTATAACCACCACTGCTGCCCGTTTTGTGGAAAGTTTGAATACTTCCTTGATTCCATTAATCATAGTTCCTACATACAACCAGCCGAAGACGCCTAGATACGGTATCCAGCCATAAAGTTTCATGGGGGTTATACCATAGGCATAAACCCACACCATATCAGAAAAACTACCCTGCCCTCCAAGCAATTTCGCCAATATGTAATAAGTCACAAGAAAAAAAGCGTCGCGAATAAACTCCACAACAATCAGAAAACCAAAAACAACAAGTGTACCGGCTTCGATAATCATTCCGATACCAAAACCAAGAATAGTTATTACATTTATGAAAATATAATATGTTACGGCATCACTCACAGTATCTTCTTTTATCTTTTCGAATTTGTCTGGCTTTGCAAAAAAATAGAATAATTTCAATCTTTCAATTATTTTATTCGTGTCAACCATATCAAACCAGCATTAGATAGAGAGTGAATAAATAAAAAGTTTCCGAAAATCTCTCCCTCGGCGTTTTCTAATTATTTTTTGATAAACCGTCTCATCAGCAACGGACCTGCAAAAGTAGTTACGATACTCAGGATTATCATCGCCGTGACGAGCTGGTGGTCCAGTATACCAAACTCAAGACCTACAAAAGCAACGGCAAGGGTTGTGCTAAGCTGGGGGATAGTTGATGCTCCTATCAATGCACTATTGGAGGAAGAGAAACCGCTTAGCCTGCCGCCTATCCAGCCGCTGATGAATTTTGAACCAAGGGAGCCAACCAGAATGGCAACTGTCAACAATACTGCACCGCCAGCATCCCCAAAAACGGTTATGTCTGTTTCAGAACCGATTATTATGAAGAAAACAGGGATGAACAGACCATAGCTTATGGCATGCAGTTTTTCCCTGAGTATTTCACTCTTTATCGAATTGGAAAGAACAAGACCCATGAAAAATCCTGCTATAATAGAATGTATTCCTATTATTTCGAAAAAAACAACGGTGCCTATCAGAACTACAAAGATGAATCTTAACTCCTGCTCAAAGATATGCCTTTTCTTTCTTAATCCGGAAAAGAAAATTTCCTTTGCTCTTGGTATGATGAACTTCAGGGCTATCAGTGCAGCAAAAAAGAGGAAGTAAAAAACAGGAAGCGGAAGGAAGGTTGTCGGATTGACAGTCTGGAGTACAACCGAGAGCAATACAAGGCTGAAAGCATCCTCAAAAACGGTTGCAGTAACAATTGTTTTTCCTATTCTTGAATCCAGCAGACCATGCAATTCCAAAGAGGGAATCACTATTGCAATGGATGAAGAAATGAAGATTATACCCAGCAAAACAGAAGCGAGGAATCCATAACCAAAATAAAATGCAATAAGGAAACCGACCGCGAAGGGAAACAACGAGTTTAGCAGGGAAAGTTTTAGCACTCCCCCTTTCAACTTTCCAAAACTGGAAAGTCTTATTTCAAGTCCTGCCATGAACATCAGGAAGATAAGTCCGATTGCGCCGAGAAACTCGATTGCGGCATCAACATGGAATAAGCCCATTCCATAAGGACCTATTACTATTCCCGCGAGGATTAGTGCAACAACATAAGGAAGATGGAATTTTCTCAAAAGTTCTGATAGGAACAATCCTGCAGTTATCAGTATCAGGAAGGATAAAAGCTCGGGCATATGCAGTGTTTTGATTGAATCAATAAAAAGCTTTTGCTGACTGGACAAATTTGAAAAATTTGTCTGCATTGGAAATCGATAGAATTTCCAATACAATAAAAAAGAAAAGAAAAGGAGCTAGTGTTCCTCGCCACTGATGATTACTGAGTAAGTCCGGTCGTATGCAAGCTCCTGCCATTCAGTCTCGACATATTTTCTCTGGGGGTTGTCCCATTCGAGTCCCATTTTTCTTGTGTAGTCGTTTCCTGGAACTGTGGTATCCCCGCCGAAGGTATAGTGGATGTTAACTACATCGCTCACTATCTGCTCCTCGTTTTCCTGGGTTACTCTGAAAACAACCCAGTACTTTCCGGGCGAGAGTTCGACTCCCGCAGGATAGTTGATGTATATCCAGTTCTCGGTCATTGTGGTATCCGTCACCGGTATTGCATTTGTTGCAAGGTAATTTTCAGAAGGTTCTCCGCTATTGTCAGCCCTTATTTCGACAATAACCTGGCTGCCCTCAAGAGTCTGTGAATATAACCTCCTCATGTATGCTCCGACACTTTTTACAGTAATTCCATTCTCTATATCAAATGCCGTCGCAATCCATTCCTTGACAGAAACGGGGTCGTTCTTGTTTCCCGAAATATCTGTGCTGCCCAAAGGAAGGACTTCCCAGGTTGTGCTGTAAACCACATCCTCATCACTCCAGAGCATTATCTGCTTTGTTCCCTCAACCTCGGGCATGAGAATGAAGTTGTAGGTTACCGGGTCGTTGGTTCCTATCTTACCGCCGGTTTCCTGCAGCTCATCGATATTCAATCCGACCACTTTGCCTTTTGCGCATGTTGAAGTCACACTGAACTGGACAGGAGTTCCGATTACTCCGGTATCCGGAAGCTCTGTGTAAGTATATGAAGCTTCACACTCGGCTTCTGTAATTTCCTCCTCTGCAGGAGGCGTTGTCTCTTCCTCTTCAAGCGGTGTTGTACCTTCCTCAGTTACATACTCCTGCTCACCGCCAACGCAGCCGAACAAAAGCATAACACTCAAAAGAAGTATCGCACCTCCCATTAACTTATCCATTCAAATCCACCTCTTTTATCAATTAGAATTGATTGGAATAGAACGGAACCTGTTAAAAAAGTTTACCCCTAATTAAAACTCATGGCTTCTTTTGACGAAATGCTATCAAAACACACTATATTCAAGAATATATCAGTGCTCTCACCTCATTACATCCCAAAGACCCTTCCGTTCAGGGAGGAACAGATAAAGGAACTCATGATGATACTTTCCCCTGCCCTTAAGGAGCAGAAGCCGAGAAACCTGATAATTTATGGCAAAACCGGATCGGGAAAAACATGCTCGGTGAAAAAGGTAATGGAAGAATTCGGAAAGATGAAGGCAGATGCAAAAATGCATTACCTGAACTGCAGAATATACAATTCAAGATACCGAATATTCCAGAAAACACTGAAGACTTACATGCCTGAACTGGAAAAGGCGGGGTTCGGACTTCCTTATCTTTATGAAAAGCTCCTTGAGATATTAAAGGAAGGACACCAGATGATGGTGGTTCTGGATGAAGTGGATATGATAAAAGATCTTGATGATTTGATTTACACCCTTACGAGGGCAAACGATGAGGCGGTTTCCGGAGGGATAAGCATAATAGGCATTTCCAACAAGCTTTCTTTCAAGGAAAATCTGGACCCGAGAAGCAAAAGCAGTCTTTATGAAACGGAAATCTTATTCCCGCCGTATACCTCGGAACAGTTGCAGAAGATACTGGAGCAGCGTTCAAAAGAGGGTTTTGTTGAGGGAAGTATTGAAGCCTCTGCAATAAATCTTGCCGCGGCAATAACGGCCCAGGAGAGTGGTGACGCGAGATATGCACTGAAGCTTCTTACGAAGGCAGGCGAGATTGCAGAACAGAACAAAAAAGAAAAGGTTGACGATTCGGATGTGGAGGCTGCAAGGAAGAAGGTTGAACTCGACCTGGTATCAGAAACAGTCAATACGCTGCCGGAAATGCACCAGATAGTATTGCATGCGATTGCCTCCCTTTCAATGAACGGCAGCAGGTATTCGAGACTTGAAGGAATTGAAAACGATGGTTTTCTTATATCCGGCGAAGTCCATGAGGAATACGAAAAAGTCTGCAAAAGCTTAAGGAAAAAATCAAGGAGCCTGAGATGGTACAGGGAATATCTGAATGAACTGGAGATGCTTGGCATGATTACCACTACACCAAGCAGCAGGGGAATCAGGGGCCATACAACCTTGATAAGGCTGGGACAGAATCCAAAGGATGTTCGCAACATAACGAAAAAAAATCTGTTTGGAGAATAATATGAAAATTATCAAAAAAGACGGAAAGAGTTATATCCAACTTCCGGATGAGTTTCCAGAAGTCGGGAATGCGGAATTCTTCAGACTTAAAGACGGATATTATCTCGTTACTGTTCCTCTCGGAAGAATGGCTGAGAAACCAAAGACACATGAAGGATTCCAGATTCCTACGGAGGCGGAAAAGCGCGTTTTGAAGCACCTTCTCTCGATAAAATTCCAGAGCAGGACCCCGGAATATGTAAACAACGTGCTTTCACCGGAAGAGAAACACGTGCTGGAAGAACTCGAAAGAAAAAAGTTCATCAATATCTTCAAAGGAAAGAAATACCCCAAAGGAGTTTACAACATAAATGACAGGATTTACGCTACTCTTTACGGAAAAAAGACGGTTAAGCAGACTCCTGCCGTACCCGGTAAACCAGCTGAAAAAGAGGCAAAAACAAACCCTGCTGATTTGCTCGACCAGAAGGGATACACTGTCGGAACTTCAAAAGACCTCAAGGAGATAATCGAAAAGAACAGAACAGCAATAAAATCAGGAAAGATAAAGGGCCTGAAAGGATTTGACGGAAGGTTCTATATCGCAAGGACTGAATATATATTGAAAATGTCCCCGCTGATAATAAAACAGCTCGACAAGGAAAAAAGCATTGAGGAGATTGCAGGAAATCTTAATGTTGAGCCAGATGCGGTGAGAACGGTATTGCATATCCTTGCCGAAGCGGGGGATGTTATTGAAAAGAGACAGGGGGTTTACGCGGCGATTTGAATGGTAATAGTTAAAGACGAATTATACGGGACAATCGAATTCAACGAGATAGAAGGGAGAATCATAGACACAAAGGAATTCCAGAGATTGAGAGGAATAAAACAGATGTCGGTTACAAATCTCGTGTATCCCGGCGCAAACCACACAAGATTCGAACACTCCCTTGGAACATCACACCTCTCCTCCATAATAGCAGAAAAATTAATTGGGGACAAGGAAGAGCGGGAGAGGATAAAACTGTTCGGACTTCTCCATGACATCGGGCATACCGCATTCTCACATGAGGGGGAAGACGTATTGAAGAATTACCTCGGTGACCATGAAGCTGTCGGCAGAAAAATAATAGAGAAGAGTGAGATAGCAGACATTCTTAATGAGAATTACGGCGCAAATAAGATTGCCGGTATGTTCGGGAAGGAAATGATAGTCGAGGCTGATATCGGTGCGGACAGGATGGATTACCTGAAAAGGGATGCTTTGAATACCGGGGTGGCATACGGTGTAATAGACATGGACAGGCTTGTGCATACCGTAAGCATCGCAGATAAAGAACTTTGCGTCAGGGAAGGCGGAATGGAAGCTGCCGAATCATTATTGGTTGCAAGATTCATGATGTTTTCCACTGTTTATCTTCACAAAACTGTCAGGATAGCAACCGCGATGCTTCACAGGGCAATAGAAGGCTCGATTGAGGATAAAACAATTTCGCCGGAAGAATTCATATGGATGGGGGATGAAGTGGCATACTGGCGGATGGCAAAAGAAGGCTCCAAATATGCCAAAGGAATACTTGAGAGGAGACTCTACAAGGAAATGGCTGCGATTCCTGAAGATAAAATAAGCAGGGAAGAAGCAAAAAAACTGGAAAAGGAATTAAGCGGGAAATTCGATTGTGACATAATATTTGATTACCCCACCCAGTTTTCCAAAACAGTTGAACTGAAAGTACTGAAAAAAGACGGAAAACTGGCTCCGCTGGTAGAACTTTCAGACCTTGTGAATTCACTCGCGGAAGCTGAGAAGAAAAGAAGAAGAATACTGGTACTGGCAAGAGAAGAAGACAAGAGAAAACACGGTGAAAACATAATAAAAGAACTAGATTATTAGGGCCCCGACTACTTTTATTATAAGAACAACCACAACGGCTGAAATCAGAAACAGCTTGGGTTCCACTTCAAATCCGCTTATTTTCATATCAGGTGAAAAACCGATTATACCCGCAGAGGTCATCGGCATTGTTACCTTTTCCTGTGCCATGGCTAGTTTACTGTAAAATTGGATTTAAAAGGTTTGTGATTGTTTTTGCTTAAAAAGCACATTTAAATACCTTTCATCACATTTTATAATCGTGAGAGGATGGGAATTAGAAGGGTAAGATCATACAAAGTAGATGAGCGTGCTCCAAGAGAACTAAAGAACAAACTTCTAAAGTATCTGAAAAACGGGGGCGGCCCAACCAAACTTCCGTTAAGATTGTCAGAACGTTTCACGTACGAAGACGGATTTTTCACGTATCTTGAAAAAAAGACTGGTCCCCTATTCGATAGATATGAGTTGCCGCTTCCCGAAAAACCTGCTCCGCGCACTCATGCACCAAAAATCCATGAAAAGAAAGAATACCTAATCAAATCCCCAGAATATTTTGATGAAGATAAAAAAACCGTTCTTAAGGCATTGGAGAAGATAGGTGTTAGCGAAAATTCTAGAAAGGACATTCTAGGAATGTTCAATGAGATTTGTCAAGGAAAAACTATTCTTTTCTACATAGATTCCGGCTATATGACCATAAAGATCCATCCGACTGGCGGTAATATCAAAGACATCAGAATATCATTTGACAGTATTAACGTGACACTTTTGGATGAGGTGAATGATAGAGAGTTCATGGTTAAAATCGATAGATATAACGAAGGTTCATTCCAGTTTTTGAGCCTTCTCATAAAGAGGGCACTCTATTCAGAGGATATAGCTTTTATGTTAAAAAATAGGACTAAACTCGAAGAAAAGTTATAGCTTTTCCACTGTTTTTCCTCTTTCATTTGGTTTTATCTTTATTTTTCCCTTGAATTTTTTATCGAAATTTCTTTCTAACTCTTTTCCTTTCTGTAATCTATCTAAAGTTATTGCCAATGCTGCAACTTCACTGTGAGGCTGGTTCGTTATTGCTATATTATAATCTGCTAATTCGTAAACCTCTTTCGGAACGCGCTCTGCACCCACAACAACCAAAATTTTCTTGCTCGTTTTTATTTTTTTCTCGGTTTCCGGCAGGGGAATTCCATACATAGTTAAGTGGAAAATGGTGAATCCTTTCTTTTTGTAATTTTTTATTACGTTTAAGAAGTTTTTGTTGTAGGAGATTGGAAATTTTCCTCCCCAGTTTTTTGCAATATCTGCTATGGTTTTTTCAAGGCTTCCGTCATGCTGCCCTGAATAAGTTATTTCTTTTGCTCCGAATGCTCTTGAAACCAATGCGACATGGGTTGTTATCCTTTCATCTCTTGGAAGCCTGTGGCCGAGCCTGAGAACGTGAATTTCCATAATATCCCTAATTTACAGAGATGTGTTTTCTTTTTAATTCTATTACAACCGGGTAAAACAGAATTATAAATCCAAGGAATGCAAGCGAGAGGTGAATGTTGGAGAGAAAGAAACTGCAGGCAAATACTATGGCAACTCCGAAAACCCTGCCGATATTCAGCAGCAATTCCCTTCCGACCATAAAATCGGCTATTTTTCTTCTGCTGTCTGTTATTATCGCGGTTGTAAACGGCATGAACAGGGTCGCGAAAAAATTACGCGATGAGACTACCGTATACCATGCACCAGCACTTCCTGCAAGACTTGCGGCCATGGTTGTGAGTCCGAGACCCACTCCGAATATTCTTATATAAAACTTTCTTTTGCGGGCTTTATCTGATAAACTGCTGACTATAAATGATGCAATGACTGAGAAAATGGTGGTAACGGAAATAAAAACACCCAGCCCAATTGGGTTAGTGAAATAAAAAAGTGCTATTACCGCGAGTGCTGCCATCATACCGCCCCCATATGCCCCTTCCAGAAACAAGAGCGTCTTGAATCCTTTGATTTCACCAAGGCATCCGGTCAGAACATAAGTGTATTCCCTGCTTTGTAATATGTAAACTACGGGAGACATAGCGATATACGCAATCGCGGAGATAAGAAACAAGGTCCTGAAACCATAATCTTCGGCTACTAGTCCGCTCGCTAGAGGAAAAACCAGGCTAATAATCGGCCACATTGAAAAATAAATCGAACCGAAAATCGCTGCCTTTTCATGACTTCTCTCAAAATACATTATATTGAAAGGAACCCAAAAAAGAAAGAAATTTGCGCCCATTGCCGCGGAGTAGATAAATAAAAGTTCTTTCGTCGGAGGCAGCAAAAACAACATTATGTAGGAAAAACCCATAAGAAGTATACCAAAAGATATGGGTTTTCTGAAATCGTATTGTCTATTGTTTAAAAGTACAATGATCAGAATAGCTGAAAATACGCTGAAGAAAAAAGATGCAACAAGGTCTGATTCAACAACGCCTGCATCCTTGAAATAAAGGTAAATCAAACTTGCTGAAAATACACTGGCAGCTATCCATAATATATAGATTAACAACAGTTTTTTCAACGAAGTTTCTGCTTTGAACATAAAACATCATATTTATAAAAATCAGAATATAAGCTTTTTGTATATGATTCATACGGGGTTTTAAACATGGCAAAATTGCTGGCAATTCCCGAATGTCCGAAGGACATTGGGCAGAGGGAACGAAGTTTCCTACTGTTGACTATTCAAAACCGGAGGTTTTGAAACATGTCTAAATATTTCGGTACAAACGGAGTGAGGGGGAAATTTGACAAAGTCAACCCCGAACTTGCACTTGCTCTAGCGAAGGCCATAGGTGAATATTTCAAAAGAGGAAAGATAATCGTTGCAAGGGATGGAAGACTTACGGGCGAAACATTGAAGAATGCGGTTGTCGCAGGGCTTATGGGTGTTGGCTGTGAAGTGGTTGACATGGGGGTTGCACCATCCCCTGTTGCGGAATTCCTGATTAAAAAACTAAAGGCAGACGGCGCAGTTATCATTACTGCATCTCACAATCCTCCGGAATACAATGGAATAAAGGTTATTGACGGCAAAACTATTTCGGTTTCAAGGGAGAGGGGAGAGGAAATAGAAAAACTGATGGGAAAAACAGAAAATGCATCCTGGAACAAAGTAGGTGAATTCTGCAAATGCGGGGATTTTGTAAGAGAATATCTTGACGCAGTGAAAAAGAATGTGGATGTTGAGAAGATTAGGAAAAGAAAACCGAAACTTGTTCTCGATTGCGGAAACGGAACTGCTCCGATAATTGCACCTGTGCTTTTCAGGGAATTGGGTTGCGATGTTATACTTATGAATGAAGAGGTAAATGGTAGATTCCCGGGCAGGCCTTCGGAACCTACAAAAGAGAACATAAAGGAACTTCTGAAAAAGGTGCCGGAAGAAAAAGCCGACATGGGAATAGCATGGGATGGGGACTGTGACAGGGTTGTGCTTGTTGACGAAAAAGGTGAATTTGTAATAGGTGACAGGGTTTTTGCACTCTGTACGCTGCTTAAATTACAGGAGAAGAAAGGCGATATTGTTACAACGGTTGCAACGAGCAGGGCAATTGAGGATATTGCCAAAAAATTCGGTGTAAAAGTACGTTATACGAAAATAGGTGCACCATACCTTAGCGAGGAGATGGCCAAAGGCGGTGCTGTAATAGGCGGGGAAGAAGTTGGAGGCATAATAATCCCTGAAATTTCGCTTGCAAAGGACGGTTTCAGTAGCATCGCAAAAATAGTTGAGGCTCTTTCGGAAAAAAAACTGAGTGGATGGCTGAAGGAAATACCCTCTTACGCGAATGTGAAGGAGAAAATCCCTGCAGATGACATCGGAAAAAAGGAGATTGTTGAGAAAATGAAAAGATATGCAAAAGAGAACAAACTGAATTTCATTGGTATAGACGGAGTAAGGATAAATTTTGATGATGGATGGATAATAGTAAGGGCTTCGGGAACAGAAGATTATGTAAGGATATTTGCGGAAGCAAAAACAGAGGAAAAAGCAAAAGAGCTTCTTGAGGAATACAAAAAAATTATTCTTGGATAGTAATGCAATCGAAGGAGTCTTTTTCAGGAGTACTAAAACAAGTTGTTTTTTTATCATCCATTTCTTTCTGCAAGTTTTTGACTTCGATTTTTGTTTTACGCTTGCCTATATTTAATATGAGGTCATTTCCATTTTCCTTAAATGAAACTTCACCTTCCATATCAGTTTTTGCGGTGAAGACCTCTCCTTCAAGGCCGTCGCTACCCATCCTCGCTACAACAAGATATGGTTTTCCCTTCTGCGCATTGCCTGCGACAAAGAGTATATCCTTATAAAACTTCATGACTGTCCCGGAGAATGACTTTCCAATTTCAAATATTCTGTCTTCTCGTTCTTGGAGATCTATAACTATAATGTCATAAGTACCTGCTGAAGAATCTTTTGCCAAGACAAAAAGTGTTTTGTTGGAAACAACTGAAGAGATATTTTCTGCATATGGTTTATTTTCTGAGTTAAGAGGAGTAAAAAAAGTTCTGAAATCGAATGAATCATCTCCGAAAATCTCTGCATGCTGGCTTTTTTCCAAACCGTCAAGGCCCCTATTTGCGACCACGATACTATAAGAGAAAACCACAATAGTTTTTTCATCCGAACAATGTAATGAAACGGGCATACCCACAAGATCAAATGTTGGTAGTGAAAAAGATTTGTCCTCACCGTCTTTTCCATTATTGTATGATATTTCTCCTGAGCCCGTATCAAGAGTACAAACACCATTCTTGAATTCGGCCTTTAGTATTCTTTTCAGATTATTTTCAACAAGAACTTTATTACCGGCCAACGCATCCGGCTGTTTTTTCTTAGGCATATTAATGTTTTTTGGAGTTGAACATGAAAGTAATGCAGCTATACTTAAACAGGTAAGACATTTTCTGGCTAAATTTCTGGTAATGTTCATCCCCCCCAATCGTTGTGGTAGAGAGTACATTAATGAGAAGATATTATAAACCCACTGTAGGCACATTATAATTAAAAATCAAACATGCGAAATATATACTGTGATTAATATGGGAAAATTCAAGGAAAAACCCCTGGAATTGATCAAAGGAGATAGAGTTAAGTTTGTAGCAGGCGGCAAAAGATACCTTGCTGTCGTCCCTCTAATGGGGCAGGTTCCTTTTACGCATGTTCCAAAACCACCCAAAAAGAGAGAGAAGGACTACGGAAAAAAATACACAGCATGGAAAGAAGGTTGCAAAGATGTTATTGCAAGCGGAAAAGTTGTTATCTATGAAGTAAAAGGAAAAGACAATTATAAACTGATAAAAAAACCAAGTGAAAAGGTAGTTGTAAAAGCCGGCGAGAAAATTAAGAATAAATCTGAGTACATGACTAATCAAAAACTTAAGAGAATACCTAAACTTAAAAAAATCTAAGAAGAGAGTTTAGATACTGGATTGTTCTTGAGTTTTAATCCTTAATTTTTATTTTTTCGGGCAGTTTTTTTTGCGATTCATCTATGCTTATTCTGATTTGCTTTTTTCCGATTTTAATGACAAGGTCGCCTTCCTGCACGGAATCAGAACCCGATATGGAATGCTCAATCCACATTTCAACCGTACCTTTAAGGTCCTTCTTTGTCTTGAACGGGAATATTACTAATTTTTCACCAGGTTTAAATGCATGAAGATAATTTTCGCCTTTTTTAGCTTCACCGGCAATAAAGATCAGTCCTTTGTAGACCATTATATCGACATTTCCTTTCAACAACTTTCCAAGATCATAGGAATCGACTTCTGAGTTTTTGATATCGATAGTATTTATGAAAAGGTTTCCGGTCTTCATGTTTTTACCAAGTACAAAAACCTTATTGCCAAAAGTTGTTGAAACCAGGTTTTTTTCTTCTGGCTCATTCATGAAATCAGTATAATCAATAGTGCTTCCTTCATCAGCGCCATAAATCGCTGTGAATGTTTCGTCATACGGACTTTTTTCATGGTTGGCACCCCTGTTTATCAGTATTACCCTATCATCCTTTACAATAACCGTTTTGTCTTCAGAACAGTGGATGGCAAAGGCACCTTCTATTCTGGACTTAAAGAGTTCGAAGGAGGTCGTTTTATCTTTTCCAGCATAGGTTATTTTACCAGAAGTGGGATCAGCAGTGCAAAGACCCTTTTCCCATTCAGCAGATAATTTTGTAACTGGTTTTTTATCAAAAAGAGGTGGTTTTTGAGCACCGGCAAATGAACTTTTGGGTGCAACGCAGGATGCAATACATGTTAACGCTGCTGTGGTAACAATCATCTTGTAATTCAGTCTACCCCCCATCATGTCACCTTCTGTGTCAGGTTATATATTATTGCGAAACTATTATAAAAGCAACCGAAAGAGTTTAAAAACTAAATAAGACAGATATTATTTGTGATATTATGGCTGGAGCAGGACCAATGGTTATTACACCGGCAGGAAAGAAGAAAAAACCGAAGGCAGCAAAAGGAGCTGTTTTTAAGGTAAAAGGAAAAATGTACGAAGCTGACTTTGTAAAAGTTCTTGATCT
>DAOVFD010000056.1 GCA_030668565.1 Microcaldota archaeon | reverse complement strand
GGCAATGCTCTCCCAACGATTACACTCATTGAATAGTCAAGATAGGACTCTTTCATGTCGTCTTCAATTGTTCTCGGGACTATTTTCTCTGTCATGATAGCACCTATACGTCAAGATTCTTTACTTCCGCAGCGTGCTTCTGGATAAAATCACGTCTTGGACCTACTTCAACTCCCATCAATATCGTAAAGAGCTCATCTGCAGCCATTGCATCTTCGATGGTAACCTGTTTCAAAGTCCTTGTTTCAGGATCCATGGTAGTATCCCAGAGCTGGTCAGGGTTCATTTCACCAAGACCTTTGTATCTCTGGATTTCCGCTCCTTTCATCTCGCCTTTGAGGAGCATGTTCAATTCATCATCACTGTAAGCATAAACAATTGTTTTGCCCTTTTTTACCTTGTAAAGCGGAGGCTGGGCAATGTAAAGATAGCCCTGTTCTATAATCGGTCTGAAATATCTGTAGAATAAAGTGAGAAGTAATGTTCTGATGTGCGAACCGTCGACGTCAGCATCCGTCATGACGACAATTTTATGATATCTTAGCTTTGAAATGTTGAAGTCGTCTCTGAATCCTGTTCCAAGAGCAAGTACCATTGATTTTATTTCCTCATTTGCAAGTGCACGGTGCAACGGTGCTTTTTCTACATTGAGTATCTTTCCACGCAAAGGAAGAATTGCCTGGTGTTTTCTGTCTCTTGCCTGTTTTGCACTTCCCCCAGCGCTATCTCCTTCCACCAAATACAACTCTGCTTTGGTAGGGTCAGAATCAGTACAGTCAGCAAGTTTTCCTGGAAGGATGCTTGATTCGAAAACACTCTTTCTCCTAATCAGGTCTTTTGCCTTCTGTGCTGCTTCCCTTGCATGCATTGATTTCAGTATCTTGTTTGCTATCGCCCTTGAATCAGAAGGATTTTCTTCAAGGAATGTTTTCAATGATTCGAAAACCGTCCTGTCCACCTGGCCCTTTATCTCACTGTTACCGAGCTTGGTTTTTGTTTGACCTTCAAACTGCGGCTCCTGAACCTTAAGGCTCAATACAACTGTAAGGCCTTCAAGGACATCATTTCCTGATATTCTCCTGTCGCCCTTCAGGTATCCACCGCTCTTCAAATATTCATTCATTGCCCTTGTTAAAGCGGTTTTGAAACCTGTTACGTGGGTTCCTCCCTCAATCGTTTTTATGTCATTTACAAAAGAATACATCAGCTCATTATAACTGTCAGTATATTGGACAGCATATTCTACTTCAGTACTACCCACCTTCTTTTTGTAATAGAAAGGCTTCTGGATTTTTGTCCTTGCCTTGTTAAGATACTCAACAAATTCCTTTATCCCGCCTTCGTAATGGAATGTTTCCACCTGCCCCTTGCCCCTTTCATCCTTTAGCAGAATCTTGAGTCCTGCATTAAGATAGGCAAGTTCCATCAGGTGTTCTCTGAGATAATTATAGTCAAAGGTCTGGTCACCGAATATTTCATGGTCAGGTTTGAATCTTACTATTGTTCCTCTTTTTTTCGTTTCACCGACAAGTTTTACCTCAGAAGTTGGAGCACCTCTTTTGTAGCTCTGTACATAGGTCTTTCCATCGCGGTGAATCTCAACATCCAGCTGCTCGCTCAAGGCATTAACGGCAGATACACCAACTCCGTGAAGGCCACCACTTACCTGATAAGCCTTTTTCTCGAACTTTCCCCCTGCATGAAGAACCGTCATTACAACTTCCAGCGCTGATTTTCCGCTCTTGTGCATCCCTGTAGGAATTCCTCTGCCGTTATCAGCAATCGATATCGAATCATCCTTGTTTATGACTACTCCTATATCTGTACAATAACCTGCAAGAGCCTCGTCGATCGCGTTATCGAGCACTTCAAAAACCAAGTGATGAAAGCCCCTTTTTCCCACATCTCCAATGTACATTGCGGGCCTTTTTCTGACCGGTTCGAGACCTTCCAGAACCTGTATTTGTTCAGCTGTATATTCTTCTTCGGGAGCCATGGAAAAACCACTAAAAGTATCATTATTTCATTACTTATTTTACGTCGATAAAATTGACATAAATATATTATTACAAAGGCTTTAAATTGGTATGTATTTCAATCGTTTCAGGGCCTGGTTTTGGCCTTGGTTTTGGCCTTGGTTTTGGCAGTGGCCTTGGCGGGTTTTTTGGCGGTTTTTTCAGCTGCCTGAACCCTGTTTTTCAGATAGAAATCAGTTATTGCGATGTCCATCATGGGTGAAATAAGGAAAAGAGTTACAATGGTGCCGACTAGAGGTATCAAACCAAGGATACCGCCTAAAACAGTGTAAGTCAGCCAGAGGGCAAACAAAGAACCTAAGTTTTGCTTAGCAATAGTAATGCTGTTCCGAAGGGACCGCATAATGTCCGTATTATCGCATACAGCCGACGGAAGAGCCAACAAAAGCAGAATTGACAGCGCAAACGACAGCGCAAACGCGGCTAATGTAGCGATGATAACGATGACCAGTGAAACCGGTGGGTCTAAAGACGATGAAACAGCAGAAAATCCCAATATGATAACGATGGCTACGAGAAGGGGCAGCAATATGATTAACGCACTCGCTATCTGAATGCCCAACAATGTTACCACCTTTTTCTTAAGGGTTGAAAAAAGCGTTCCCAAAGACGTCTTGCCTGTTTTTACGGCTTCTGCGGCCATACCATAGAAGGATGCGAAAAGAGGCAGCAAAACCAGCAGCAGAAGCACCAAAAGAATAATGCCCATGGTGTAATCTAGTTCCATAGCAAAAACTACGACAAGTATCGCTAGGACGGAGATTACCAGAATGAGTAGCATGGCTAGAAAAATCTGCGGGAAATTCGCCCAATACAAACCCCATGCCTTTCTTATATATTTGGTAAATTCCGTATCAACACCTTATTCGCTTATTCATTTAGCCTATTCGGTAATCATTTTTGCCTTCTTTTTCCACTCCTCTACTGCTTCCCTGAACTTGTCTTTTCTTACAAAAAGTGCGGATTCGATACCTGCATTTTTCATCAGCACGAAGATGGTGTCATTGCCCACTGAAACAAAGCTCAGGAGGTCACCCATTGCCATATTTCTGCCCAGTGAATTAAGGTAATTGCGCAGTTTCAGTATAAGGGCCATCGGAACAGTCGGGCTCCTTCCTTTTTCAAGCCATGATGCAGTAATCCTGTTGCCTTTGATAACTATTCCTCCCCTCAGCAGCCCTGCAGATGTCATTTCCTTTATGGTGAAGAGTGCCGAGACTTTCTTCTTTTTCAGAACGTCCCTTTCGAATATCAGCCCTTCCTCTTCCGTCTCTTTGTTGTATCTGTTCAGCACCCATATTCTCATCGAAGAGGGAATTGACGTAAGGGAGGAGGCATAAACTTCATTACGCTCTGAAAGCATTTTGGCGATTTCCCCCTTCCATGCAGACCAGTTTTCATCAGCCATCTTCTTCTTGTCCTCCAGTTTTTCTATTGCGGATTCCACACGGCTCAGATATTCCTCAACAAGTGCCTTGGTGCGGGGAGTCATCTTCTTTTCGAATGTAGTAAGCTTGGTCTTGGATATTGAGGTTAGAACGTCATATTCATCGCTTACATCGAATTCGTCGGCTCTGGACCTGTCTATAAGCTTTTGGAGGGTGTCCAGTTTTTCCCTCAGTTCGGAGATTTTTGCAAGATATGCCCCTCTTTCCTCCCTTATGGTCACGCCGTATATTCTCTCAAGCATTATTATCTTCACGAAATTCTCAAGCGCGAGATAACCCATAAGGACGCCAAGGAAAACAAGGATTGCGGCTATCAATGCAACCGGTTCTGTAATGAGATATCCCGCCAGAGCCATGATATCCATCTCTATCAGTAGTTCGGGCGCAAGGGCGGTAGAAACCACAAGGCCTGCAATGAGGAGGGCAATCGAAGCAGTGATGTCAACCTTCCAGTTCACCTGGGTTTTGCCGAACGCCTTTTTTACGGCTATTGAGAATTTCCTGCCTCCAAGCTTTGCCTGTATGATGTTTATTACCAGGA
Organism: Microcaldota archaeon; assembly: GCA_030668565.1. GTDB lineage: Archaea > Micrarchaeota > Micrarchaeia > Anstonellales > Bilamarchaeaceae > JAVZJR01. The sequence continues at coordinate 2,726 of DAOVFD010000056.1, read as the reverse complement.
GAAGAAAGGTATAGATAAAAACTATTACAGAAAAGAATATGCCCGCGGCCAGACCTATGGCAATGTAATGGTTTCCGGTGAAATCAAGGAATACCGCATAAAGGAGGTTCACAGGCTCCAAAAAGGAAAGGTCAATGGTTTTTACCGATACTGAAGGGGTAGTGAGTATTGCGGCAATTTCCTCGGGCGGCTTGTCTGTGGTAAACTTGTAATACATAACGTAGCTGTCAGATGATGCGGATGAAGTCCACCTGATATCCACGTTTTCACCTTTTGTTGAAACGGCGATGTCCTGATAGGACGAAATGCTCTGGGGACTGGGCAGAAGCGATACTGGTAAGTTGTCTTCCACCACAATGCCGCTTATCCCGCTGCCAATACCGGCAGCCTCTTCAAGAGACTCAACTTCCACAGTCATAATGTAGTTATATTCCACTACCTCGGTTGAGTATTCCCCGAATGCCTCTGCAGCAGTAACAAGATTTTCAACCCCGTAGTCTGATTCCTCACACAAATCCAGAGCAGGATGGAATACAAGAGGATTTGTATTAAGGGATGCAACTTCTGAGATGGCTTCGCTTATCTTGCTTAGATAGTCGTTTTTTTCTTCAGCAGGGGCGGTTCTGAGACCAAGCACCCTTGTCCTCGCTTCCCGTATAAGAGAACCTGTCCTGCTGTTGTCCTGCACGAAATATACCATGCTGCCCCCAAGGAAATCCTCGTGTTTGGAGGCTATGTCCTTGCATGTTATCGAATTGGCCGAGCACATCTTTGCACAAGTTGCTACGTCCGCGCATGAGAAGCTTATCAGACCTATATTCTGTTCGCACCTCTCCTCTGCGATATTCTTCTCAACTGTAAAATCTTCAAGATAATCATCCGCAGTAAGAAGGTCAATATCGGTAAGGTTCTCCTTTAACGAGGTATATTCCGAAACTGTAGCCGTACTTACCGAGAATCTTCTTTTTATTTTAAGGCTACTGTCTTCCCTGACTTCTGAAAATTCATAAACAGCATAATCCCACAGACCGTCATTATCAAGGTCGGTGAAATCGCTTGACAGCTGGGTCTCAATCCGGTTTGAGGAGAACGTCTTTTCTCCTACACATCCGAATGACGAAAGAAGTAAGATTCCAAGCATAAGTGTAAGAATGCTGCGGGATTTCATGTGAAAACAATAGGAAATGAGATTTAAAATATTACCGTTACAAAATAATTCCTCTGTCAAAAATTTTTTAAAGAAAAAAGAGGGGTTGTTATCATGATTCAGGCATCAAAAAAGGAATACGAACAGATAAAGGCATGGGGCATGCTGTCCAGTCTTGACATTAAAGAATGTGATGTAAAGAAAGTGGAAGACCCCGAAGCGATAAAGAAATGGATAATCGATTTGTGCGAACTTATAGAGATGAAAAGATTCGGTGAGCCGGTTGTAGTCAGATTCGGTGAGGAGAAAAGAGTTGAAGGATATTCTGCATTCCAGCTTATCGAAACTTCAGCAATTTCAGGGCATTTCGGAATAGATGACAAGACCGGAGAAGGGTACGGTTATATTGACATTTTCAGCTGCAAGCATTTCGACCCATGGAAAGCAGCGGAATTCACAAAAGAGAGATTCGGAGGAAAGGATTACAAGATTAATACTATTTACCGAAAAGCATCCTTCCAGGAAAAAGACGAGATGGAGAAAGGAAGGGCGGTTTCAATCGGGATAAAGAAGCTGCTTGAGCAGAAGCAAACCACTTATCAGTTCATCCAGATTTTCGATACGAATTATTTCGGAAGGATGATGACGATAGATGGCGCGGTCATGCTGACGGAATATGACGAATTCGCCTATCATGAAATGATTGTGCACGTTCCCCTGCTTGTTCATCCGAATCCTGGAAAAGTGCTTGTAATTGGAGGAGGGGATGGTGGAACGGTCAGGGAGATTGTAAAGCACAACGGAGTCGAAGAAATCCACCTGTGCGAGATAGACAAAGAAGTTGTTGAACTTTCGAAGAAATATTTTCCGAACGTTATCTCTGCCTTTGATGACTCCCGATTGAAAATTTTCTATGAAGATGGTGCAAAATTCGTGAAGGGAAGAAAAGACGAGTATGATATAATAATAGTGGATTCAACCGACCCGGCAGGCCCGGGAGAAGCACTTTTCAAAGAGGAGTTCTACAGGGACTTGAAGGATGCTACAAAAGAAGACGGCATAATAGTTACGCAGTCCGAATCGCTGTATTATTACAGGAACCTGATTAAGGGAATGGTCGGATTCAACAAGAAGCTCTATCCTATATATAAGTATTATAATACGCTTGTGCCGAGTTATCCAAGTGGTATTATAGGATTCTCATTCTGCTCAAAGAAATATGAACCCATGAATTTTGATGAGAAAAGAGCGGCTGGGTTAAAGGATTTGAAATATTATACTCCTGAGATTCACAGAGCTGCCTTTGCATTGCCGAAATTCTTCAAAGAGGAAACGGGGATTTAATCCGGAGGAAGCCTATCCGAAAACCATGATTTTATTTTCATGTATTTGTCTTTCTTCATTTTATCCTGCATCCATTTCGGAATAGTAAACATTGCCTTGTGGACTTCGATAGAATAGTGCTTTAACTCTCCTTTCATTTTTGCTGCTCTTTCACTTATCTTTTTCCAGTCTGGTTTTGAAACATCAATATTATCCGAGCCAAGCAGAAAACCATAATCAGAATTGAAAGACTGGA
>DAOVFD010000049.1 GCA_030668565.1 Microcaldota archaeon | reverse complement strand
CAAAGGAAAAAAAGAAATTGCTGCTCATGCAAGAGGAACAAAAAAAGAAGTGAATATCTCTGTTTATACGCCAATTGAATGGAAAAAAAAAGCAAGTGCTGATAAGGTATTTTATGAAAATGTAATAATAAATTCTATAGCGTTATATGGAGAAAAGCCAGTGGTACTATGACAGATATGGAGGAATATGTGAAAAAGATTATGCCTGATATCAAACGGGTGCACAACTCGCTTACGATGGCAGAACACAAACTCCACAGAGCTGAAGCAGACCTGGATACGGGTTCTTATGAAGAGGCGATGCTCGCCGCGTATACCTCCATGTTCCATTCAGCGAGGGCATTGCTTTTCAAAGACGGGTACAAGGAAAGAAATCATTATGGCTTGTGCACGTATGTCAGAGAGAAATACAGTGGAATAATTGAAATGAAGTATATTAACGAACTGAATGCATTAAGGACGATAAGGCACAAAATAATATACGGGGATGAGGACATTAATATAAGGGAAGTTCAGGAGGCAGAAGCTGAGAGTGCCATAAAATTAGCAAAGGGATTTTTGGTTGTTGTCAAAAAAATAATTGCGAAGAGCTAGGACTTGTTTCTGCCCCGAAGGATTAGCTTTTAATATATAGTAGCATAGAATATTACCTATTCTCATAATACCGAGGGAGAAAATGATTCAAACATCTGGTGCAAAAACCTATATATATGGCTCACTTGCTATAGGTGCCGTTGGTGGCATACTCGCATTTATAGGAGCAAGCGCGTCATGGTCTCTGGGAGCCATGGTAGGCGGGTTTCTCTGTTTCCTTGGTTCATTCGGAGGAGTTCTTCTTTGGAAATATGGTTATCTTATAATACCTCTTATAACACAGAGGACAAAAGTGGTGATGGTAACTGATACCGGATATGAAATACCTCCGGAACAGGATGCAATAGTGAAAAAGGTTGGCGGAGTATTCTATGCATCGGAATTCCTCGGATTGAAGATATTCGAATCAGCAACTGAAAAGGCACTTGAGGAAAATGTAGCTTACAACCAGTACTTTGAAAGGGCGATTTCAAATCTGAAATACGTTACAAAGATAGCGTACATGCTCTATGTGGAGGATGTAGGCGAAAAGAGAAAAATGATTGAAACCAAGAGGGCGGAAGCACAGCTTAGACTTTCAAGGGAAAGGGACAAACCCGATCCCGATGTACTCAGGATGGACAAATACGAGAGGGAAGTTGCCCACTGGGATGTACAGTTGAACAAGCTCATAAGGGGCGTAAAGCCGATGGGTGTAATAGCATATGCGATGACCACTGCAACGGGAATAAGCAAAGAGGCGGCGCTTGCAGCCGTAAGGTCCCAGGCAAGCGAGCTGAGAACTGTTCTTGCAAATGCTCTTAATGTGGAAGTCATTCCATTAACTGGAGATGAAATGATCAAATGCTTCGAATGGGAGACATTCTATCCAACCACCCCCCGGGAACTTGAAGAGAGTGTGATCTGATGGCTTTAGCCGGCCGGTTGAAGATAGGAAAGGTATCGAACAGGGAGATTTCCAGGAGGAATATCCTTGTCCACCCCCCCGAACCTCCGCTCGATATCATCTTCTCGAACCCGCTCGATTCGGTCTATGTTGGAAGAACCAAGATATTCAATGCACCCTTCTACTGGACTTATCATAATGTTGCAAATCCACACATCGCAGTAGTCGGTATATCCGGTTCGGGTAAGAGTTATTTCGTGAAGACCTTCCTTCTCAGGGCTTCCTATGTCTGGAACTCGAATGCACTGATAATAGACTGGGCAGGAGAGTACAAAGACTGGGTAAAGGAAGCAAACGGAAGCGTACTTTCCCTCGGAAAAGGTTCCTACCTGAACCTTCTCGACCTTGGAGGAATGAAACCCTACGACAGAATAAAGCAGGTTATGAGAACCCTTGTCCTGCTTACAGATATAGATAATTATCCCGAGCAGAGAAGGCTGACAGAACAGGCGTTGGAGAAAACATACATAGAAGCAAAGTTCACCATGGATACAAGGGAGCAGAAAGACGAGCTGGGAAGGCCTATCCTACCACCCACCCTGAAAGACGTGGTGAGGATTCTTCAGGAACAGGCTTCGATGGGAACGTATGAATTCCCGGCAGAACTTGAAAATGCTATTTACAGACTGAGAAAATTCACAAAGCCCGGTGAGGATTATTTCGCGCAGCAGAGCAGCATAAAACTTGACAAGCTCGTAACCTCAGGACTTGTCGACCTTGACCTTTCAGGTCTCCCTGACGAAAACTTCAGAGCACTTGCAGCATTGACAATACTGCAGTTCATAAAGGAAAGGATGAGACTTACCGGCTGGGCCGCTGCAAAGGGCATAAGACTATTCATAGTTCTCGATGAGGCATGGAAGATTGCGAAAGAGGAAAACAGCGATGCAGTCATGATTGTCAGGGAAGGAAGAAAGTACAATTTCGGTATGATTATAGCATCGCAGAACCCAACTGACATAAGCGAGACAATCTTCTCAAACGCCGGAACAACATTCATATTCAAGGTTAAGTTTGAAAGGTTCCTGGATTATCTTCAGGGTTCCCTGAATTTCAGCAATTTTATGAGGGATGAGATATCCAGGTTCAGCGTTGGTGAATGTGCGGTAAACCTTACGCTTACCACCTCCGTACCCTATCCGTCAACTTTCCTTATGAATAGGGTTGAAGGTGAAGAGCCGACCAAGGAGTACTTCCTTGATCTGATGCCCGCACTTACAGAAAGACAAAGGAGGGATGTTTCCGTGGCAAGGAGTGTATCATTTTTGAAGAACGACTTTAGGAGAAAATTAAGACAGTATGGACTTCTGGACGACAAGATAGAGGAGTTTTCCAAGGCATTCGAAAGGGGCAACAGGCACATGGATGTGATATCTTTCGTTATTCTTCTGGAAAGATATGGAGTTGCCAGAAGAAATGTCAGTGACTTCCTCAAGGATGCAGGTGTGGCCGACACGACTATAATCAACATTTTCGGAAAGGTTGATGTCAAAAAAAGCGGTGGTTCTATCGGCCAGATAAGCCAAATAATACTGGAGGATTAACCATGAAGATGTGTGTTGACTGCCAGAAGGAAGTCGCTGGAAAAAAGGCAGTGAAGGTAAGGGAAGACAAGACGATAAGGGTGCTTAGAAAGATAAAGCGTTTGTTTAGGGTGGCAAAGGGAAATGAGCTTTATGTTTGTGAGGATTGTATGAAGGAACACCTCGAAAAAAGGAAATCCTTTGAAAAGACAATGCTGATATTTTCTGTGATAGCGGCTTTGATAATTGTTCTCCTGCTGGTTACAATAATATTTTCAGGAAGATTCGAAATCTGGACTGTGTTGTCAGCAATATTCATAGGCATCTTTCTGTTCCTGTTTTCAATGATATTCAAATACGTTCCGGGTGTTGAAAGCGTGATTCCGGTGCCCGTTACTAAAAAACCTGAAGCGAAAAGAAAAAAGAAGAGGGGTGGTAAATAATGGCGTTGGCGCCTGTTAAATCTCCTGGAAAAAAGCCTGCAAAAGCGGCATACAAAAACCAACGGTTGACGGTTTTAAGGTAAAGGGAAAATTGAAAGGAAGTTTCGCTGACATATCCAAATTGCTCAGAACGATATCCTTCCTTGAAATCGCGCAGGAAAAATCAGCGGTGAATGTTGTTTATGTTGAGAGCAGGGACATAGACAAGAATCCGTATTTGTTTTCCATAGTGAAGATAAAAAAGGATGAAGTGGAGGTTCTTTACACGATACCTCCTGAAATAAGCCCGAGAAAAAGGAGGATGGATGTCCTAAGATATCTGTTGAACATCCTGAGTATTTTTGACAAGGAATACGAGATAGAAAACAAGGTGCTTTACCAGCTTGTTGAGGATGCCGTCAAGGAGATTACCGATTCAGTGACTATGGAGTACTCCAAGCTTTACACCGCCTATGATTCGCTTAAGAAAGAGGCAATAGACCTGAGAAAAAAATCAGAAAGGCTTGAGGACCAGGTTGAGGCGCTTACAAACCAGAACTATGAGCTGAAATCGGAAAATGATGAATTCAGATTACGTCTTAATGAACTGGAGCATCTTTCCGAGGAAACGCTCAGGACAAAGATACAGGAATGGATAGTCGAACACAACGGCTCGATAAACCTATCCGAATTTTCAAAGATTTATAAAACACCGGAGACCAGGGTTGAGGAAATCCTGAACCGTCTTGTAAGCGAAGGATATATCGAAACCGTAAGCTGATTGTCATGGCGGGCATAAAAAGAGTGAAAATCAGAAAAAAAGAATATAATTTCGATGTAAAGAGAAGATACCAGAATGTCCACCACTATAAAGTAAAGAAAAGGGAGATGGGGGAGGTCATAAGGGACAAGATAAAATCAGTTTTTGCCCCGAAAAAAAAGGAAAAGAAGAAAAAAGCCGTAAAAAGGGTAACAATGGCAAAGAGGGCGGAAAAACCCACGTTCAATTTTGCACTTGCCGGAGCCGCAGTTGGCGTCGCGGTCCTGATTATTTTTGTAGTATGGATTTTTCTTTCATTGCAGTCCATGCAGGAAATACCACCCGTTTTCAAGCCGCAAACCGAGAAGCCCGAAATATCAAATGTTCTTCTGGGTGGAGAAGTTCTTAATTTCGGTGACCGGGCAAGCGGCTGGTATGTAGCATCAATTTTTCTTGATTACAGCACACAGAATATTGATAATTATACAATCAACATAACAACATATACAAAAAAACTTCCAACCGAGGTTTTCGTGCTTTCCACCAAAAGGGTTCAGGCGAGCAGCTATCCCAGTTTCGTTAGCCATCTCCATTCCCAGCTTTCAGAGAAGAATATAATGGTCAATGAAATAACGATGCTGGAGCTTGAAACAATTCCCGAAGGTGCGATTGTAATAATACCAAGCGGTGCAATCCCCAGGGAAATGCTGGAACCGGAAAGCCGCGTATCCCCGGATGAACTTGCCGACAAGGGAGTGGTTATAATATACATAGGCCAGCCCTTCACCACGATGCTTGTCGGTTCACATACCGAAAATACGCCTCCAGAAATACTGAATCAGATTCCGTTCAGATTTGATGAAAGCACTCCTGTTTCCTCAACAGGCGGCTTTTCATTGTACCAGCCGCTTTACCGTGTAACTTCTGCGGGCAACTGGGGGAGTTCAACCGCATACGGTTCTGTAAGTGTGCTGACCAGGGGCAGTGGTGCGTTGATATTCGTTCCACAGACACTTGACGGGGGATGGAGGGCAGACCCGTTTGTTCCGAACAAGGACGCTTCGGAATATGCAGCTGAGGACATATCACGAATAATACTTGAAATCCCCTGGGCAGAATCCGACGGCGAAATAAAAACATACCTGCTGTCAGGTGAGGAGGCAGAAGGGGGAAAGATGCTGTTTTTCTCGGAATCTTTTGAAGGCACCAGCCGCTCGGTAAAAGTTGATTTTTCCGGAACATCGTCCTTTGATCCCGGTCTTGTCGTGGAGGATATTAAAATCATAAGGGTCAGCAAAAATTATCTGGGAGAACTTTCAACCGAAGGCGGTTCAACCCAGATTTCAACAAACATAACCAATCAGCCGGTAAGAATGAATGCAAGGCTTGAAGAGCCGGTTGCAGCACAACCAAACATGTTCTTTGTGGTAACCGATTCGTTGAACCGTGAAACCATGAGGATGCCGCTCGGAAGGGTGAATGTTCAGGGTGAACTTCCGATAGATGTCCTGCTCTACATAAACAAAGGCGAATACATTTCTGCGTTAATGGATGATGAAAGCAAGGTATATGCGGAAAGCTACCTGAAAGTGGTGACTGTTGATATAGATTTTACAGGAAAATACAAGAACCAGCCGGCTACCTATCTGTTTTCACTCAAGCGTGATGGTGTTCCAATCAATCTTAACACAGTTACTGTTGAAGTTGACAACGGCGAATACGGGAAGTACACCTTTAACCAGGTTTCAACCGTGAATGTTGATGTTTCAAGATATAGCGGAGGTGACAAACTGCCCCCGGGAGACCATGCGTTCACTTTCATAATAGGGGGTCTCAGGGAGGATATAATGGTAACCGAAGCGCAGATTTCAATACCACTCTTTTCAAATCCCATTTTCCTCATTGCAATTGTGATTTCGATAGGAATTGCAGGTGTAGGTGTGATGTTCTCGAGAAAGGAACGGGTGCTCTATGCAGTTGACATACCCGACTTCCCGCCGATTTCAAGAACGAAGATACCCGTTTCCTTAGATACTGTCCTTTCGATTTTTGAAAAAGTCAACAATAATTACCGCTGGGAAACCACCCCGCTTACAATTACCGAGATAAAGAACGGCTTCAGGGACATTTACTACAAGGGAAAGCCGATATACATAACCGATTATAATGCAGAATACCTGCTTGAGGAGCTTATCAAAAAAGGAGAAGTCAGGGAAGCGCTCAATTATTATGGTCCGATGTCATGGGAGAAGAAAACAGGCAAGAGCATGACCTACCTGACTATGATGAGAAAACTTAGGGACATATGTGTGAACAACGCGATTCCGTTCAAAACCCTTGGAGAATCAAAAGTGGCGGACAGTGAAATAACCGTTGTAGGTCAGCAGATGTTCCTTCATTTCTACGAGGTCAGCAGTGAAAAGGATGATAAACACCTCTCCGCACTCATCAAGAAAGTTCTTTCAACAATAGGAATGGGAATAACAATAGTGCTTTTCAAAAATAATATAAAAAAGAGAAAGTTTGCATCGCTTCTTGATTCGCCTTCAACAGCACAGCTTCTGCTCAAGCTTGAAAAGGAAAACAGTTCAGTACTGCTTCTTACAATGCCTGAACTTGAAAAGATGGTCAAGGAGCTTAAAGCCGTATAATCACAACATGCTCATTACAGGTTCGGCATTATATCCGTATTTCATGAAATCCGCTTCCATTTTTGTCAGCCACCTGTATTCATAATGCTCTTTTGAAAGTGAAACTTCATTCGTTTCAGAATCAGCGGAATAAACTATATAAACGGAATGCTTCTCATGCCCGTCCTTTTCATAAGTTGCTGAGGTAATCCCCAGAAGTTCGAGATTTCCGGTAATCTTTATTCCCGTTTCCTCCCTGGTTTCCCTCCTTGCAGCGCCTTCGGGTTGTTCGCCCCAGTCGACCGAGCCGCCTGGAAACTCCCACAATCCGTCCTTTCTTTTGAGAAGAAGAATCCTGTCCCTGTTTTTAACGACCACGTAGACATTGAGTTCCTGTATTCTCACACTCACAACCCTTTTCTCATCTGAATCATGCCAAGGCGTTCTTTCCTTTTTTCATCGAGGTACTCAAGAGAATGGTTGCATATTTCGCATCTGAACCCCTTGTCCAGAGCGGTCTCAAAAGATACAACAGTTGAGTTTCCGCAGGAAGGGCACACATAATTTTCTCCCCCGTTCTCCTCAGGGTTCTCGATTTTTTTTATGCTTTCCAATGCCCACTTTTCTATTTTTTCCATATTAAGATACCAGCAGTAGGAATACCACCCTGTTTCGCTGTCCTTCTCACGATTGTATGCAACTATTCCCTCATTATGCAGTCTGTTGAGTGCGGCGCGTACGTCGCTTATCTTGAGCTCCAATGTTTTTGAGATATCCTCATCACTCATGCCTGTATTGAAATTCTTGATGATTGCGATTGCATTTTCTCCCCCAACATCAACAAGAAGCTGTCTTACAACCGGTCTTGAAAGAATATCCGAAACCTTTGCCACTTCCTCGGCAGTCAATACGATTACTTCTTTCTTCTTTTTCTGCTTCTTTTTCTTCCTTACGTTTATTTCTTTTTTCACGAGTATGGTCTTCTTTGGTTTCCTGGTTTTTGCCTGTTTTATTTTCACTTTTGGAGAGGGTCTTTTCCTGAACGGTTTCTTCTTTTTTATTACCCTCATTTTTTCCGGTTTTTTCCGTACAGATTTTCCCTTCAGGGTTTTCTTTTTCCCGGCAGGCGGTTTCCCCAT
>DAOVFD010000057.1 GCA_030668565.1 Microcaldota archaeon | reverse complement strand
CCCCCTGAGTCCATTTTTATGTGCTGGTTGGAGCTTCAATAAGTTTTCTAATCTTCGTTGGGGCAGAAGAAGCGATATTTCTGCGTACTACCCACTCGTTCGTTGGAGACTGTCGTTCTATTGATGCTTGCGCAAGGATCTCTTCTTTATTATATTCGGAAAGCGGCTGATGGGGATTTGGCGGAGGAAGCGACCATGAAGCAAAACTGGTAGTAGATCCAAGATCTTGTATCTCTTCCACCATCGCTGCGGCGGAAGCCCATGCTTCAAGATACGGAATGACTAACTCAGGCGTGTACACTGCACAACTTAAATCACCGCAATTATAGGGAACACCGTGAAATTCGCCCTCGCTAAATACCCTTAAGGCGAATGCCTCACCACGATCTTCTTGTAACATTTCAGGATAGCCGAGAAGGTCGCTGGAGGTAATCCCCTTTAGCCCACATAAAACTTTTTCTGTGTCATCCGGCTTGATATTTTGATTCAGCTCATGTGATAGTATTAATGAAACAAGAACTGGATCAAATACCTCAAAAGTTTTGTCCGATTGTTCAACCGCTCTAAGCCCCAAATCACTCAAAAAATGATTTCCATATTTTTTGATGTAAAAACAAAATGGCGAATTCATGCCAGTTAGTGTCAATGGTTTTATTCCCAGCATTGTAAAAGCAACTTCAAGGTCAAACGAAAGATAGAACAATTGGCTGGCTTTTGAGTGCCAGGTTACTCTATTCCAAAGAGGTTTCGGAAAACCAAATTCATGCTTACTACAAAAACGTTTTTTGAAATAACCATTCAGAGGTAAAGTACGTATAAACTCATAGGAGGGTTTAAAGTAACGCTCAAAGCGCCTTTTTGTCTGCGGGAAATTTGGTAGTACCCGTTCCTTGAAAACAGACTTGCATTTGTCAAACCGAACCGAGTCTAAATGTGTTGCCATAAGTGTATTTTTGTATATAAGTTCTTATAAAGGTTTGTTTTTCTTTGACTCAACCAATCGTCTCTTTCAGAAACTCATCCTCTATTTTTAGGACTTCAAGATTAGCACAACCAACTTTCATTCCTGCCAGAGATGAAAAATTGGGTTCTGTTCTTCCCGCATCCCCGGTAATCAGCTCCTTGATATAGGTTCCTGCCTCTGTCTTTATCCTGAATTTTGCCTTCTTTTCCTTCTTAGAAACAAGCTTTACTCCGAGTATTTTCCTTCTCCTCGTAAGCTTGGCTCTCCTGTGAGCAACCCTTTCAGGTGTTTTCTGAGCTATCGTTTTCCCTTCAAGAGAAAAAATAGCATCAATCTGCTCTTTACCCGGTTCTTTCTCAAATTCTACTTCAGCTTCGTACTCCTTGTCAAAATGAGAGGAGGCAACAAGCTCAACCGTGCTTCGTTTTACAATTTTCAAACCACTCACAGCTACTTTTTTCCCTTTTACTATCTCCTTTTCAATCTTTTTCAGGTCAGGCTTCCTGTTTTTTGCCTTGACAAGAGCCATCACAAAAGGCCTTTCCCCGCTTGTTATGACATCAATATCCTCTCTTCCAGAAGCATGTAGGGTATAATCTTCAGCATTGGATTCTTTCTTCATAATCTCTCCAATCTCTTCTTCAAGAGAATAGTACCTCTTCCCTTTTCCGGAACATTTCCTGCATCCCTTGCCATTACAGTCCCTGCAAAGCCATCTTGTCTGTGATATCCCCGGAACAAGCTTCTGGTATCTTCCAAAGATAAAAAGTTCATTAGGTTCAAAAGTCACCTCACCTTTATCAATATCGAAAATAATCCTTACATCCATCTCCTGCCCAAAATTCATTCCCGTTTTCTTATTCAATTCGCGGTTGATGTAACGGTTTATATGGGTCTTTATGCTCTCTGCCCCTTCAAGATTAAAATCCCATAGAAGTTCCTCTTTTGCAAGCCATTTTCTGGGTATCCTGGTTGAAACAGAAAAACTGGAATTTATGCCTTCAGCCGCCCTGCTGATAAGCTCATCAATCTTTCCGAATTTACCGCTGCATATATGGCACTCGCCTTCAGGAAATCTGTTTCCGTTTGCAGCATTACAGAATTTGCATAATGAAAACATGAATCTTCACTTCATGAGATATCTATGTGGGGTACAGACGGGAGGCCGTGCTTTATACGGTATCCTTCAAGTATCAGTCCAACCCTCCTTATCTTTGATACCCTTCCTGAGGCTTTTTTTGTTTTTATGAGTTCTTCAACATAAATCCCAAAATCAGCCAGGGTTTTCGTTCCGTTGTTTGTCATAAGCTTAAGGACTTCGACTACAAGTTCCCTGCCCCTCTCATCGCTCCCCCATACGCTTAATGCAAGAGCAACCTGGTTGATAAAATGTGCTTTGTCCGTTTCGCTCATTCTATTCCATTTTTCTATTATCTCCCCCTTTGCATCATCCGGTATGTCTGTGAACATTTTATTTGCCCTCCTTTACCCATTTTTTCATATCCAATTTAACGTCACCACCTGCCGCAAGCTCAAAATCCGAAGCCAAGTTAAGTGCCTGCGTTATGGCGGGTTTTGTCAGAACCCTGTTTTTTATTATTTTAACAGGTTTGAGTTTTCTCTTTTTTCTTGCTTCCACGCCTGCCTGTTCCATCTCTTTGAGAAATTCAGGAGTAAATGCCTTTCCTTTTTCCGCCTGTTCGAATATAGTATCAAGAATCATATTGAGTCTTTTGCGTATATCCTCTTTTTTCTTATTTTTTTTTGCCATGGCACTTCTTGCCATTGTTTCACCAATTTACCTATCTCAATAATATTTTATAAACTCTTTCATGCAATCCATAACCATGGAAGCTGTTTTTAGTGAAGATGCTCTGGCATGGCTTAAGAAAATGGGATTCGACGATGATGAAACAGAGGATGCCAGGAGACACATCTCAGTAGCATGGAAGCATTTCGATGAAGGAAGAGAGGTTTCCTTAGAGCTGCCAAAGGGAATATCAGCCAGGGTTGCAGCACTCGTTTATGCTGCCCTTTCGGTTACGGATGTAGAGGGAAAGCCGATGTCTTTCCGCACAGGCGGCATAATAGAGATAAGTCGCGGTGCAAGGCAGACGTTTAAGGAGGAGATGGAAATCGGTTCATACGAGGACCTTGTTTCCAAAACCGCAAAGCTGAAGCTTGGCAGGGGGATGTCAGACCCAAAGAAAAGAACAAGTGTAAAAAAAGAGAGGTACAAGTCCATCTAAGAAGTGGTTCTTGCCTCAAAATCACCGAATTCGCCGGTAGCTTTTTCCATTCTTTTTTGATTTCATCAACCTTTGCACCATCAGGTCCATGGTTGCACCATTCAGCAAATTCCTTAAGCTTCCCTTTCTCCCCCTCTGCAACGATTTCAACACTCCCGTCACTTCTGTTTCTTACCCATCCCGCAAGCCCCATCCTTTTTGCGGTGTTCACGGTATTTGAACGGAAAAAAACGCCCTGGACAAGACCGTAAACGAAAATATGGACTCTTTCTTTCATCCCAGCAGCTCTCCTCTTGCCTGCTCTATCTGAATGCGTGCAACATCCTGCTTTCTTCTGAATTCAGGCAACACAGAATTCGAAAATCTTAATGGAAGCAGCTCATCGTATATTGCCTCCATCATCGAGAAGTATTTCTCTGCTTTTTTCTTTTTTCCATGCCTCAACGATTCGTACATTTCTCTTTTTAGTTCACCAACAGCATCAAGAAGTCCGTTGAGATAAGGTATTTCTCCGATACCAAGCTCCCTGAAAGAAGGTATTTTTCCTTTTTCCACTGCGGAAAGAACTATCCTTGCTTCGGCGTATTCCTGCAGAACATGGTTGAGCTGTGCCGGAAACGCTGTTTGATACTTTCTTATGTCCTTCAATCCTTTTTCCGCTTCCTTAAGATACTCTTTGGCTTCCTTGATTTTCTTTGCATGCATTGCTTTTATCGAATTTGAACATGCTCTTATTATTATTCTGTTTTTAGAGAGTACGGAATCCATTCCCATTTCTTTTTTCATTAAGGTTTTTTCTATTTCTTTTATCCCAAGTTCCATTGTTTTCACCTGTCTCTATTAACATGCGCGCTGGTTTTATAAATCTGTTCGCCCCATAGAACTTCGGTGAAAATTATGCCTGTTGTTCTTTCAATAGGGGGTAGTTCGATAAATCCGGATGGCAAACCCGATATTAATTTCCTGAAAGGAATTTCCAAGGTTCTGAAAGAAAGCAAAGACGAGTTCGGAATAGTTACCGGCGGGGGAAGCGTTGCGAGGGCTTATGCAAATGCAGCAAAAGAACTAGGTGCAAGCGAGTATGATGCGGATGCAGTAGCAATAGTTGCAACAAAGCTGAATGCCCACATTCTTATATCTGCGCTGGGGGACATCGCACACCCGAACGTTCCCATGACATTCGAAAGGGCGAGAATGCATTTGGGGAAACACAAGGTTGTAGTAATGGGCGGAACCATTCCAGGCATAACTACAGATTCGGATTCTGCTTTGCTTGCTGAAGCAATCGGTGCAAAGAGGCTGGTAAACGTAAGCAATGTTGATGCGGTATACGACAGCGACCCGAGGAAAAATCCAAATGCAAAAAAATTCGAAAAGCTTACTTACGAGCAACTCATAGACCTTGCAGTGAAAAGCGACAAGAGAACTGCAGGAACACATTTTGTTTTCGATATGCTTGCATGCAAATTAGTAGCACGTTCAAAAATAGAGACGCATTTTGTATCTGGAAAGAACATGAAGGATGTGGCTAATGCTATAAATGGAAAAAAACATAGTGGAACAGTGGTTAAGAGCTAGCTATTCTTTTATTCCAAGATATCTCATTATCTCTCTGTCATCCAGGCTCTTGTTTTTCTTTGTTCCTTCCTCTATAACTGATATCTCAACATTGCCCGGGTGCAATGCCTCTTCCTGGGTTCTTTTCAAAGAATCCACACCCAGTTTTATCGCGGCATCGGTATCCATATGCTCTTTGTATCTCTTTTCAAGTATCTCATCAACTTCCTTTTTGCTTGCCCCTATCGAATCTGCCACATACGCAGTCATCGCACCGCTTGGTTCTGCTTCAAAAATTCTTGGTTCGTCATCAACTCCTCCGATAAGAAGGGAAACGCCAAACGGTCTTATTCCGCCGTACTGGGTATAAACCTGCATAAGGTCACAGACACTTCTCGCAATCGTTTCAACACCTGCGTTTTCGTTGTATGTTATCTTGTGCCTCTGCGCATCCACCCTTGCGGTCTCAACAAGCCTTCTTGCATCCGCGATAAGCCCGCTTGCAGTAACTGCGATATGGTCGTCTATCTCAAATATCTTTTTCAGTGATTCCGGAACAATAAGCTTTGAGTGTATCGATTTGAATGCAACAAAAACAACACTGTCTTTTGTGCATATCCCTATTGCGGTTGCGCCTCTTTTCACCGCCTCTTTTGCATATTCGACCTGAAACAATCTTCCATCAGGACTGAAAACTGTTATAGCTCTATCATAAGCTTGTGGAGAAACTCCATACATATAGATTCACCTCAATCTAGAATTGTATTTGTAATGAATATTATATCTATTTAAATACTTGGTTTTGTTCAAATTGGGAAATACGCTAACTTGTGCTCCTTAAGGATATACAGCGTTTCATAATCTTTTATAACTCCCTTGAATCTGTCTCTTATGTCACTTATAATCTCATGATAATGTTCGTTGTTTCTTGCTTCCAAATCAATTTCAATCTGCCATGGTGCAAGAGTTTTCGTATAATCTATCGTATAGGGATTTGATGCTACGAATTCTGCAAATCTTTTCTCAATTTCCGGCTCCATCGGATTTGCATAAACCAGTGTCTTGTAGAGCTGGGTTCCAACTTTCCGGTAATCAAGAAGAAGGAAATATTTTGCAATAATCCCGCTTTTTTCGAATTTTTTAATCTTGTAGGAAATCGTTTCGGGTGAAAGCCCGACTTCTTTTGCGATTTTTGTAATTGGGGCTCTTGCATCCGAAGCAAGCGCAACCAGAGTTCTCTTATCCTCATTAGAAAGCGGCACTATCGGGGGCCTTACATATGGTTTTTCAGTGCCCACCATATAGTGTTTCACAGGCTTTGTTTCTTTTTCAATCCAGTATCCCCTGTTGAAAACTACCAAACGCGTTAGGGTGGCGAAATCATAATCAAGAATATACTCCTTGTGTTCTATGAGAACCTCCCTTACGGTTTTTTCAATCTCCATTTCATTTTTTCCGATTAGACCAACAAGAATATCATGCGGGCCGTCACAGTTCACTACCCAGTTTGCCTTTTTATTTTTCATTATAGTATCAATTATGTTTTTCTCAATAGTCCTGTCAACATTGAAAAGTTTCAGGTGGAGCCTGCAATAGATATAACCCATACTGCTAAGGTTCCCGACCATCCTGTACCCGCGTATTACACCCTCCCTTTCCATCCTTGCCATCCGGTATTTCACTGCCTGCTTGCTTAACCTCACCTTTCTTGCAATATCAGAGTAGCTTGTTCTGGAGTTCACATCAAGCTGCCAGAGGATGGCCTTGTCATATTTATCGAGCTTTATCTCTTTTTTTCCTTTCATGTTTAACATTATCCATAAAACATATTAAAATTTTTCGTTTTGTTCCAAAAATAAGAATAAACTTTAATATACCTAAATGTCCTAATACTACCATGAGAAAGCTGAAAATAACAAAAGAAAA
>DAOVFD010000135.1 GCA_030668565.1 Microcaldota archaeon | reverse complement strand
CTTTGATTTGGGATTTTCAGTAATATTGAATCCCAATTTGCGATAAAAATTGATTGCAACTTGGTTGTTCTTCTGGACTGCGGATACTATTCTATTGAATTTTCGTTTCAGTAAGTCGTTTTTTGCTTCCAAAAATAACATGGCTAACAAAAGACCCTTTCTATATTTTTTCTCGATTTGGAGTGAAGAGATGTATATATCATCTTCTGAGTCCCAACTTGGACAATATTCTAAATAGCCAATTATTTTACTTCGCTCATTGAATGCAACTATGAATGTGGCTTTTTCAAAACCTTTTCTTCGTTTCTCTTCCGGAAAAGGGATATTCGCTTTTTCTAATATCTCTTTCATATTTCTTTTATCAAAGACGATTATTGCATCGTCAATCTTTTCCTTAAATAATGTCTGAGAGTCAATTCTTCTCAGTAAATGCATATTACTACCCCTGTCTTACGAAATGCTCTGCTCAGGTGTACCCATTTCCGAATCTGCCATTCATTCAAAAAGTTCGTCGGCATGCTGTTTTTTGGAAACGCTAGGCCAAATCTCAGCCCTTGTCAATCTGGTTTTGGAGGTCAGTCTAATTACACAACCTAGGGCAAAGGATAGAGTTTTTTCCTACAAATGAATCACAACTAAACTGTTTTCATTATCCAATCCCCTTGCAAGCCTTCAATTCTTACTCCCAGTTGAACTTGGCCATCTTGAGCTAGCAGTTCAAGAACTTGTTTTACTTCTTCCACATCCCAGCCAAACAGTCTATTCATCATCTTCGGAGTGGTTATGATTAGGTTAGAGATATATGTTAGGACAATATTTTTCATGGCCTCTTTCCTTTTAATCATTGAAGCTGCCTTGATTACTTCTGGCATCCACCGGGAGAAGAGGTTCCAGGTAGTCCCGTCATCAGAGACATCAACCTTGACAATTCTCAGAGTGCTTTGAAGTTCGGTCATTGCTTTCCCGAAACGATATTTGCGAGCCTTATCCAGCATCCCCAACTCCCCTCTTAAGAGTGTATTGGGCAGGGAACCAGATCTTAAGAGACACTCGAAGATATCCTTGGCTTCCTGGCTAAGAGCCCCTCTTTGATATTCTTCAAGATAGTCTTCTTCTGGAGTGGGGGAACCAAAGAGAGCGTAGAAATAAGGAAGCATCCTTAAAGAAATGAAGGTTGGTTTCTGCTTGAGGACTTTTCCGTAAAAAACCTTTCTCTTCAAAGGAAGAGCATCCTTGTAGCCCCATACCGGTCCAATGTAAGGATCGTGATGGGGATGGATGGCAGGAATTCCCCCAGGTACACCACAGACAGCCTCCCACAGACTGGGCAGTAGATTATTGCCAAAAGTATCTTCTGTAGTTTCAGCTAGGAATTGGCGTGTACCAGCAATTATTCCACTACTTGCAAAGGCAAAACAAAACCCGACATCGTCAATGAAGTCGAGAGCATCTTTTTCAGTGGTAATCCGTAAATCCTTTTTTGTTCTCCATTTTATGTTTCGGAGATTAGTTATCTCCTTTTTAGTCATTCCCACCTCGTATCATATTATTTCTTGCTCTTAATACCCAAGTGTCGAAGACAGGACAGGCCAAATCTCAGTCCTTGTCACTCTGGTTGGAGGGTTATGGTATGGTATGATACAGCGATTGATGAAAAAACGAACAAATATCCCAGGAGCTATTCCTTCTCGTTTCCCATCGTACTTGTCCATAGGCTGCCTTTTCTATCTCTGTAATAGCTAGGTATGATTGTGAGTAGCGGTGGAGGTAGCAGGTTAACTTCCTCCAGTCTGTCAATTCGTTGCCAGTAGAACTCCAAGTGTGATTCAAGTGATTTCGGGATTCGGGGGTAATCATAGTTTAGTAATCTCCCTGAAAATAGGAGATTCAATTCATGATAAGGCTGGTCGCGATGCTCAAATGATTGTTCAATCACGCCAATGAACTCCTCAATCATAGCCTCTCCGCCAAACTCCTCCCTTACCTCACGCAGAATTGCATTCTTTACCGCTTCGTTGTACTCAACGTGACCACCAGGTAAAAAGGTGTTCT
>DAOVFD010000109.1 GCA_030668565.1 Microcaldota archaeon | reverse complement strand
ACAGATTTGTATTTTTTTATTACTCCGTTTTTTTCCAGTTTTTTTATCCTCTGTAACAATGTATTCGGATGAATCCTCAGTATTCGTGCAAGTTCCTTGCTGGGTATCTTTGCATTCTCATTCAGATAATGAAGTATCTTCTTATCAGTTTCATCCAATTTTACCATATTTCCCACCCTATTTTTTGTTGTTTTACACATTAATTAGGCATATTAGAGTTTAAAAATGCTGCCTTTTCACAGGTTTTCATAGAAAAATCCGGTTTATATTACCTATAATGTTTCCGCTCCAGCGGAGATTTTTGCCTAATTTTGGTCGGTAGAGCGGAAACCTTAAAAATAAATACGGTCCTAATAATCCATGGAAGAAAGCACAAAGAGGTTCGTACTCGGTTCTATGGCGGACATGCCGAAGCTCGTTGAGGCTGAGTTAAAGGACATAATCTCAAGGAGATTCTTCGTCAAAGAGCTGGAAGATGCTATTGCAAAAAGCGGGCAGAGGGTGTTCCTCCTCACCGGCCTGAGGGGGACCGGAAAAACAACTGCACTATACCAACTATTCCAGCTTTCAGACAAGGATTCAGTGGCTTATCTCTCATGCGATGAGCTGCTCTCAAGGAGAATAAGTCTGGAGGAAGCGATATCTGCCATGGATTACATAAAAAAAGAAACCGTTGGAATGAGCAAAAAATTTATTCTTCTGCTGGATGAAATAACGTATCTCCCGAAATGGGACCTCAAACTGAAGATCCTTCGTGACAAAAGACCGAACTTTATAATAGTTGCCACCTCATCCTCTGCAATACCTTTGAAAAAAAGCATAGAACTGGCAAGAAGAGCTTATGAAATGCCGATTTTCCCGCTGTCATTCCGAGAATATCTCTCCCTGCGTTACAATATAAAAATATCTGACGAACTTTCCAATCAGATAAGGAAGAAAATGGGGAAGAAAAGTCTGGAGGGGGAGTATCTTAAGGTTCTTTCCGTCACAGGGAATTACAACCTCTTTGCACTTTATGAAGAATACGTAAAGAGTGACATGCCGCCCTCCCTGAAACTGAACGAAAGGGCATACAACGATTCGATAAACAAGATAGTCAAACGAACGGTATACGAGGATTTCTCAAAATATGAAAAAATGGAAACGAAGATGCTCACCGCAGCGGAAACACTCATAAAGTATCTCTCAACAGTACCTGCCGATGCTGTAAAAATAACGACGCTTTCTGAGGTTGTCGGCATCTCAAAGGAAAGCGTGACGAAGTTGTTGGGGGCATTTGAGCTTGCCATGGTTATAAAAGGGGTGGAATACAAAGGAAGGAACAGGATGTTCAAAAAACCCAAAAAATGGTTTTTTTATTCACCGTCGATGCGATATGTTCTCGCTTCTCCTGTGGCGGGCTCTGCAGAAATAATTGGAAACCTCCGAGAGGATTCGGTATTTGGACATCTCAGCCAGATGTCAAAGAACATATTTTACAGCCATGAGGCGGATTTTATCGCCGACGATATGAGGATAGAGGTTGGCAAAGGAAAACCTGCGAAAAAAAATACAATCCTCTTCGGAATGGAGGAAACGATAGAAAAGGACCGGATTCCGATTCCCCTTGCTTTGCTGGCGGTATGATTCCGCTCCAGCGGAGATTTTTGCCTAATTTTGGTCGGTAGAGCGGAAACATTCAAAAGCAAAAATTCAGATATTTCGCTACCAAGATAGCAAATTTCATTAGCGCTTATTCAAGCTCTGCCCAGAATTCAACCACTCCACTCGTGCCCTTATACCTGTCAAATACTGACGGTGGAAAACATATCTATTTAAATGGATTATTTCCTCAACAGTTTCGTATGAAGGAAACATTGTACAATACCATCGAAAAAGCAGTCAACCGTATAAAAAAGTCAAAAGGCATTCTTGCTATCTATGTTTTCGGTTCGGTCGCCAGAAGGGAGGCCGGCTTTCGCTCAGACATCGATATATGTATAATTCCGGAAGATGAAAAGGGTTGGGACATCGCAACCGAGACAGAACTGGCCGGAGAACTTCCGCCGTTTGTTGAC
Source organism: Microcaldota archaeon (assembly GCA_030668565.1). GTDB lineage: Archaea > Micrarchaeota > Micrarchaeia > Anstonellales > Bilamarchaeaceae > JAVZJR01. The sequence continues at coordinate 1,229 of DAOVFD010000109.1, read as the reverse complement.
CTGGTGAATTTCTATCGTCTCCCTCTACAGATTCGCTATCGTGTTTTCAGGGAAGGCAGGCTAATGTATGAAAAAGACAAGGAGAAGGTTTCAAGAATAATTTTCGCCACGCTGAAGGAATATCTGGACAGAAAACCTGCCCTTGAACGGCTCTATAAAAGCGTGCTGGAGGCGACCGCATGACAGTGGAACGAATCAGCATTATCCTGAGGATGATAGAAAAGAATCTGAAGCAGGCAAGGGAACGCTTTCAGAACAAGGAAGCGATGGCTGACGAACTGAAATTCGATGCGGGTTGTATGGCGGTATTTCAGGCAATAAATCGCGCGCTTGACCTTGCTGACGAAATAATTGCGGAGAAGAGGTTCCAGATACCGGGGAGCTATTCGGACTCTTTCGAAATACTCAAGAAGGAGCGGTTGATTTCTCAAGAAACAGCATCCGGGATGGCAGAATTGATAAGATACAGGAATTTAATTTCTCACGAATATTATGAGATTTCACCAGAGGATGTCAAAAGGCTTCTGAAAAAATTGCGATACCTCGATAATTTTCTTGAAGAAGTAAAAAAGGCATATCGGCGTCGATAGTTATTCTCTATCTCATCACTCTAACTCAACCCAGAATTCGACTATTCCACTTGTGCCCTTATAGGTATCCAAAGTGCCGGGCACCCTTATCTCGTAATCATATTGTGCACTGGTGTTTAGTTCAGTTACAAATGCAACATCCTGGTTCAGAGTGGTGTTGAACTCAGGTCCTCCCTGTGACGCATCCCATGTAATTCCGGTCTTGAAACTACTGTCAAAAACGCTTGAATTTGCCTCTGGAACATAGGGGACAAAGTGCTTGTACAGCGTCATGTTGAGCGTTTCCTTGGGGTGGCTGCCGTCAGTACTGTAAGTCGCATTAACATTGTCTGATTCTGAGCTTATGCCAAGTAGAGTATCCAGTTCTGTGAAATCGTTCGTTGAATTTCCTCCGGTAACATTTCTTCCAAGAGCAGTAAGATTTACCCATTCTATTGTTGCATTTCCGTTTATCACGTAGACCTTTCCTTTCTGCCCGTTCCATGACCAGTTATAGAATATATCCGCCTGGTTCGGTGCAAGCATAAGAGAACCGTTAACATCTCCGAAGAAGTAGTGCCATACTTCGGTGCATCTGAAAGTGCATCCTGCATGGCCGTTCTCATTCCACAGGTTCCATGAATCACAGGTATCAAGCTG
>DAOVFD010000021.1 GCA_030668565.1 Microcaldota archaeon | reverse complement strand
AATGACACTCTGCATTACTAAGAAAGGCCTCGAGTATCTGAAGAAGTAATGCAAAGGTTTAAATATATATTAACATAAATTAACACAGTGATATATATGAGTTTAAGAACGAAAACAGACAAAGGAAGCAAAAAACCCGGGATGAACGCGAAAGTTATCGGCCCTCCGTGGGCTCCGAGGAAGATGGAGGTGCCTGCGATGAAAGGAAAGGACCTCTTTGATGAGACAGTAGCAAAAATAGAGGAAGGTACGGGGAGGAAACTAACCGATACTAAGAAAGATTATCTTAGCACGACTATGGCTCTTGTCAAGAAGAAGTAAACATCTAAATCTTCACTTTTGCACTTATTTTCTTTTCTTTTATCTCCACTCCTTTTTTCATGAATTTGTCAAGAACAAAGTAAGCAATAACACCAAGAAGCAGTATTCCTGTTCCGTAAATCGTTGCATCCCATCCAACATTAGTCATCATGAATAGAGTGGTTGCTATCGCGATTACAGGAAGAACAGGCATTTTCCCTATATTCAATGGAACCTTGAATGTCCTCTTCCTATCCGGCTGGTCATATCTCAGTTTTATCAATGCGGCATTAATCACTATGAATGTAGCGAATATGGTGAAATTGGTAAGATTCGCAACGACTTCAATTTCTCCAAGAAGGAAGAATGCAATAGTAAGTACGCCTACAATCGCTATCGCACCCAACGGAGTTTTTCTTGATGCATTGACATATGCTAAAGGCTTCGGCAATGCGCCCGAATCCGCCATACCGTAAACTATTCTTGAAGCAGCCATCAGTATCAGAAGAACGGTATTTCCTGTTGCAAACAGAGCGATTATTGAAAATATGATAAACGCATCGCTGCTCCATGCAACTGAAACAACATCAGCAAGCGGAGAAGTCGATTCCGCAAGCAGATTATAATCAACAACGCTTACCACAGATATTGCCACAAGGATATAGATTACCGTGGTTAGCGCTATGGCGATTATCAACGCTTTAGGCATGTTTACCTGCGGTTTTTTTACTTCCTCAGCCATGCGCACCATTTCCTCAAAACCTATATATGCGAAGAAAATAAGTGCAGCAGCTGCAAATATTCCGTCAAAAGATGGTATTTCAAAATAATCAACGCTTCCGAAATAAGGAATTCCTATCAAGATTATTATCACTAATCCTGTACCCTCAATCAGTGTTCCGATGATTGCAAAGAATGCGGCTTCCTTGACCCCGTACGCAATTACAAGTGAAAGCAATACTACAAGTACGACAGCGGCTATAATAAGTGGAGTTCCCATAATAGCCTCGAAATATCCTCCGAATCCCAATGCAACGGTTGTAGCACCGATAATCCCGCTTATTGCAATCATCCATCCGACAATGAATGCAACTTTCTTTCCGAATGCATTTTTCGTATAAACGTATTCCGCGCCTGCCTTGGGAAAAATAGAAGAAAGTTCAGCATAACTTAATGCACTCAGTCCTGCGACTATTGCAGCAATAACAAAAGCAATCCAGGTGGCATTTCCTGCAAGCCCGGTGGCCTTGCCTATAAGAGCATATATTCCCGCACCGAGTATTATCCCTACTCCGCATGCGGTTGCTTCCCATAGTCCAAGTGCGCGTTTTAACTCAGCCATATTCGTCATATCGAAGAATAGCTATAAAAACGTTAAAGTCGAACTCGGTTCATGAGCGTCTTATCTCTCTTCAAAAAATCTGCCTGGAAGGACTGCAAACTGGTTTTTCCGGAAGGCGAGGATGAGCGGATTCTTAAGGCAGCGAGAGAAGCGAAAAACAAGAAACTTGCCAAACCGTTTTTCGTTGGAAATAAAAAACAGATAGAAGCCACTGCAAAAAAAATGAAAATAAAAATAAGCGATATTCCGATAGTTGATATTTCGAAAGGAATTCCTGAAAAGTACATAAAAGCATATGTCAAAATCCGGAAGGTTCCATCAAAACTTGCAGGACGGATGCTTTCAAATCCTGTTTTCCTTGCAATGCTTATGGTAAAAATTGGGGAAGCGGACGGAACAGTTGCAGGCGCAGTAGCAACTTCTGCGGATGTAATCACTTCTGCAACTGGAATAATCGGATTGAGAAAAGGAGTTTCAGTCCCTTCAAGCTTTTTCATAATGGAGATTCCGGGCTATAAAGGAGGAGAGAAAGGCCTTCTTCTATTTGCAGATTCCTCTGTGAACGTAGAATTAACAGCAGAACAGATGGCGGATGTTGCGATAACAACCGCATATACTGCAAAAGAAGTCATGGGCTGGATACCGAGGGTTGCACTGCTTTCCTTCTCAACAAAAGGAAGTTCAATACATGAAAGAGCGGACAAGGTTATTGAAGCGGTGAAAATAGCAAACAAAAAAGCACCCAAATTCGCGATAGACGGGGAATTGCAGGGGGATTCCGCTCTTGTTGAGAGAACAGCAAAGAAAAAAATGAAAGGAAAAATTGGAAAGGTAGCCGGAAAAGCAAACGTTCTTATCTTCCCTGACCTTGATTCAGGAAATATTGCATACAAACTGGTGCAGACGCTTGCAAAGGCAAATGCATACGGTCCTATACTGCAAGGATTTGAAAAACCTGTGAGCGATTTATCCAGAGGTGCAAAAGCCGAAGACATCGTTGGTGCAATTGCGATATTAAGCACATGGGCAAGAAGGAGGAGTAAAAAATGAAGAAAATACTTGTCCTGAACTGCGGCAGTTCTTCGATAAAATACTGTTTGTTCGACAGGGACTTCAACACTATTCTGTATGGACTGGTAGAAAAAATAGGTGAAAAGGGAACACAACTTATTCATCATAAAGGAAAGAAAAAACTGAAGAAAAAAGTCAATGTGAAAAACCATAAAGAGGGAATAGCCCTTATGCTGAAGATGCTTCACGATTCGAAATGGGGCGGAATCAAAAGAGTGGATGAAATATCCGTTGTAGGACATCGCGTTGTGCATGGGGGACAGATGGCAAAATCAGCACTGGTATCAAGAGTTGCATTACGTTATCTCAAGGATTTCGAAATGCTTGCTCCATTGCATAATCCCCACAATATCACGGGAATAAAGGAAGCGAAAAAGGCAATGCCGCATGTTCCACAGGTTATGGTCTTTGATACTGAATTCCACCAGACAATGCCGAGAAAGGCATACATGTATGGTTTGCCATATCATTATTTTGACAAATATGCAGTAAGGAAATACGGTTTTCACGGGACGTCACACAGGTATGTTGCAAGAAGGGCGGCGGAAATTCTACATAAGAAAAAACCGAATCTCATTACCTGCCATCTTGGTGCAGGCTCAAGTCTAACAGCAGTAAAAGAAGGGAAATCCATTGACACAAGTATGGGAATGACGCCTCTTGAAGGGGTTATGATGGCTACCAGGACAGGAGACATAGACCCCGCAGTTGTTCAATATCTTGTAAACAAATACAAATTCGTTTATGATGAATTGTTTGATATAATGAACTTCAAGAGCGGTCTTCTGGGAATATCCGGAGTGGGCAAGGATGTCCGGGTTATAGAAGGAAAAGCAAAGAAAGGAAATGAAAGATGCAAACTCGCTTTGGAAATGTTCTGTTACAGGGTTGCGAAATACATAGGTGCATATGCAGTTGCATTGGGTAAAGTCGACGCCATAGTTTTTACTGCAGGAATAGGTGAAAATGCGGTTTCGATTCGCAGGGAAATATGCTCCTATCTAAAAATAATCGGAGTAAATCTTGATGCAAGAAAAAACAGGAATGCAATAAAAAACGAGGCAGATATCAGTGCAAAAAATTCGAAAATAAAAGTGCTTGTTATTCCTACGAATGAGGAATTGATGATAGCAAAAGAGGCAACAGCAGTGGTTGGGGGATTATGATGAATGTAATCGGGATTGGAATGGATATCGTGGACATTCCAAAGATGAGGAAAATACTTTCTGGAAAAAGGGGAAAGCGGTTTATTGAAAACACATTCACAAAAAACGAAATAGAATGCGCAAGAGGTGGGGGTACAGACATCTCAAAATTTGCAACTTCTTTTGCAGCAAAGGAAGCGACTTACAAAGCATTTGGAACAGGATGGATTGAAGGAAAAGACATTGAAGTACTAAGGGAAAAGAAAACAGGAGCACCGGAAATAAAACTTCATGGAGAGATTAAAAAAATAGCAAAAAATAGAAAAATAAAGAAAGTGCTTATCAGTCTTTCATTCACAGAATCGAATGCAATAGCCGTTGTTATGCTTACTTCTTAACCCATTTGTCATCTTTTTTCACATACTCTTTTTTCACTGCAGACCATGCCACTTTATGTGCTGTTACTTCATTCTTGTACTGCCTGTCAGCATTGTTGAATGCTTCGCGGTATATCTCCTGGGCATGTTTGGGTAGATTCTTTCGTACACTTTCCGGCAGGTTCTTTATATTTCTGTAAGGCATTGTTTTGCCTCTATTTCTTAGCCTTCGCTCTTTTTACCATGTAGTCAATTGCCTGCTTAAGGGTCTTGTTCTGCCTTACGTCTCTCTGCGGAATCCTGAAGCCAAACTCAAGCTCAAGCGCTGCAAGCAATTCAACGATTTCCATGGATTTTGCATGAAGGTCGTCAATGAAATTCGTCTTCTCGGTCAGCTTCTTCTCGCTGACATTGAAAACATCTGCAACGACCTTCTTCACTTTCTTCGCAACAGTATTCCTGTCCATGTTATTTCACTACCTTGAAGACAACAATATTCATTCCTGCCATCTTCTTCACCTTTGCCTTCACCTTCATCGGCATCTTCTTGTTCTGTTTTTCTATCGCTTCAACGCTCTTTACGTCAAGACCCTCTATCTGGGTAAAGAAAACCGGCCCTTCCTTCAATTCGATGGCACCGTACGCATAGGGATGATATTTTGCAAATTTCAAAGGCGGCAGGTTTCCACTTGAGAAAAACAGCAGTTTCCCATTACCGCTTATCAGCTTCCACTCCATTTTATGTGCACCGCACTTCTCACACCCAGCCTTTGGAGGGAAAATAAAATGCTTGCACTTTTTGCACTTTACACCATAAATTTTTCCCTTTGCCAAAGATTTATAGAATTTTTCAACCATTCTTTCCATCATAATCACCTCTTAAGAACGGTAACTGCAGTATGCATTCCGTAACCGTGGTTGTGCACAACAGAAGTTTCAGGCTCGTCCTTTATCTGCCTTCCTTTTGCTTCTCCCCTCATCTGCTTCACAGCTTCATAAATCTCGGCTCCTGCAGATGCAGCGAAGGCATGTCCTTTCCCGTGTCTTCCACCAGCCGTATTCATAGGCTTATCGCCTTTGTAGAGTGTTCTTCCCTCAAGGAAGGCCTTCCACGCCTCTCCTTTCTTGAAATATCCTGCCTGTTCTGACAGTATCAGCTGGTATATCTGCATACAGTCATGCACGTCAAGATAATCAATATCCTTTGGTTTTATTTTCGCCATCTTCATTGCGGTCTGGAATGCGGTTCTGTCAAGGTCCCAGTCGGTTGGGTCCCTTCCATACCATGGATAGTTGCTTGATGTCCAGTGGAAGCCTTCAACACTAACCGGTTCTTTCTTGAAATATCCTTTTGCCTCTTTTTTAGAGCTTATTATATAAGCAGAAGCGCCATCAACCGTGTTCAACGCGCTCTTAACCCTTACAGGCCATGCAAGGAATGGATTCTTCCTGCTCTTCCAGAACTCATAAATGTCCTTGAATCCTGCCTTTCTTGCCTCCTGCTCAAGGGTTGTCTGGACAAATGCCTTCTTGTTCGCCGCAGAATGGATTCTTACCGCCCTGTGAACAGCGCACATTACATCATCCATCTTGTCCATAGGAACACCATATTTCTTTGCATAGCCGAGCGTAGGAAGTGCTCCATAAGCAGTAGCGATATCATAAGCATGGTGATACGCATAAGCTTGGTCAACCCCGAAGTCTGTCCAGTACCAAAGCGTTCCAGGGTCAACCGCCTTCCTTTTAATAGGGTCATCTGTCGGTTCTGAAGAAAGTATCTCGCATCCTAATACAAGGACATTCCTGAATTTTCCTGATGCAACTCCCATTGCAGCCAACCCAACGCCTGTATTTGTTGTTGAGCACGCGGTTGCAAAATGAATACTTGGTTTCAGTTGCAATCCAAGCCAATCAGCCATCTGCGTATTGTGAGAATAGAGATGCGAAATATGGCTTACCATATTTCCTATATAGAAAGCATCTATCTCTTTCGGGTCTATGCCCGCTTCATCAATCGCTTCAAAAGCAGCCTCGCACGCAAGCTCCTGGAAAGTCAACCCCTTAATTTCAGGAGTCGTAAGAACACTTCCGAACTTGGTGCATCCTACACCCGTAATAACGGGTTTTTCCTTTAAACTACCAATATGTGCCATAGAACTTACCCGTAGGGCAGAACGAAGATAAAGATTATAAGGTTTTCCGAGTGGTGTTTAGAGCTTTTTTGCATACCTCTCCATAAGTTCGCAGTATTTTGCAATTCTCTTCTTGGAATCAGCATTTGGCTTCTGCGCATATTCTATTGCAGCAATCTTCGCCCTTACATTTGCACGATAGCATTTGTAATAATCAAGCAAAAGAAGCAGTTCTTCATCCCTGCTCAACTCAACATATTTTTTTACAAATGCTTCAGTGAGTTTCTCTTTTCCAAAAGCATCAAGGTCCATTGCCATGAATGCAATCTCGCTTGAAGTATCTATATATCTGAATTCTTTGCTGAATTCTATACAATCGAAAATGTAAGTTTTGTCCGCAATGAAAATGTTCGCAGAATGCAAATCGCCATGGCAATCTTTTATTTTCCCTTCTTTCTGCCTTTTTACAAAAACCTCCCTGTTTTTCTCCATGAAACGGCCAGCTCTTTCCAATGTGAAATCCACCTTTTCTCCCATTCCACATGCTTTTTCTATGGTTTCCTTGTGCAGGGAAAGGTCATCAACCTGTTCTTTCACCATTTCCGGAGAACTGTACTTATCATCCGTTATTGTATCTATCCTTGAATGAAAATCAGCAATTATTTTTGCAATATTTTCAACATCCTCCTGCGATACAGCATTTTTCTCAAGAAGATTGTCCATTTTTTTCTCTTCAGGAAGCCTTTTCATTTTCACAGCGTAATCAAGTACTTCACCTTCTCCTTCAATAAATATCCCATCACGTTTCACAACAGGGACAACTCCAAGATAAATATCCGGGGAAAGCCTTTTGTTCAATCTTACCTCTTCTTCACAGTAATATTTTCTTTTTTCCAGAGTTGAAAAATCAAGGAAAGTGAATTTCACCGGCCTTTTTATCTTGTAAACATGTTCATCAGTAAGGAATATCCAGGATATATGGGTTTCAATGAATTTCATCTGCTCTTTTAGTACGCTGAGGCCTTTCTCATCCATTTAACCCACTTTCATCTTCTTGTCAGTGTTCTTGCAACGAAATAGGCAAGCACTGCAACAATGCCAAGTGCAAACCACCAGTACCAGCATATTCCGAAAAGATTCGCGCACTCCTCTTCTGGTTCTTCTTCAGGCTCTGCGGGTGCCGGCTCTTCTTCCGCTGGCATTTCCTCCTGTTCTTCTTCCATTACCTCGGGTTCTTCGACAACTTCCTCCTCGGTAATCTCTTCTTCAACCTCCTCTTCAGGAACTTCGGAATCTGCAACTTCCTCCGGAGGTTCTTCTTCTACGGGTTCCTCTTCAGGTATCTCCTCTTCAGGAGGTTCATCCACGGTGAAACTTCCATCTTCAGTTCTGTAGCCGGACTTGCTTGCTTCATAACAGTATGTTCCTGGTATTTCAGGTACGAAATAACCAATGCCGTTTTCATCGGTCCTGAATATTGCAACAGAATCACCAACAGGGTCGAAAATTTCTATCCATACTCTTTCCACGCTGGTAGTGAACATAACCGTTTCACCGGTATATCCTGATTCCACACGCACATCCATGTTCTTCTGGTCACCATTCCTCCCACTTGGGGGCGGTGCCAAAACTACACCATAGCTGGAAAGCCCGGTAACATCAAACATCAGCCCTCCTCTTTCATACCTGATGTTGGTGCATCTGGGTGCATCACAGGGTTGCCCGTTTGCCAGAATTTCGGTTATGTTGTCCGTGTAGTTTTCATAATAATATATTCGTGAGTCTATTCCTACGCCGTAAAGAACAACGGTTGCGTTGGTGCTGTTTATGAATAACATAGATGCGTCATCGAAAGAAACGAATCTTTCACCAAGCACATATTGGTCGGTAATTGTATATGCGGGACCGTAATCAGAGAAATTTATATCCCTCAGATAAACATCCGAAGGGCTGTCATTCATTGTAATCCATATTTCAGGATATACGTCATTCAAATTAGAAAAGGTAAGCTGTCCGTTTTCAACAACCATGAATCTCGGAACCCCGTTAAGAGTAAGCGCATTATTGAAGGTAACGCTTGCATTGCAGGCGGCAAATGAGGAAGTATCATCCATCTTAAAGGTTGCTCCATCAAGAACCATGGGCGCAGTCAGGTTGAAAAGTACGAACATAGTATCTTTTTCAAGAAGCACTTTCTGCTGTCCGAGCATTGCTGCATTTCCTCCGAGTCCGAATAAGGTATCATACATTTCGACTTCACAATTGTTGTACATCTCCCAGGTAGTGTCCAGAAATCCAAGCCCGTCTATTCCGTCGAATATCCATTTGGCATTCGAACCATTACACCCATAGGTGTTCGAAAGGGGAACAATACCAGAAACAGGAAGCGCTCTTTTGGTCATATTGAAGTCCAACAATCCATCATAAAGTATCCCGTCATCGTAATACGCTCCATAAGCATCAAAATAGAATATCATGTCACCGTTTATTATTGTAGAATCGTAAGCACGAAAATTATTCGACTGAGTATATTTTATTGTCGAGTTAACTACTTCCACAATATCCAGGCTGGACCATATTATTGTTGAATTTGTACAGTTAGTAATATCCACAATACTTCCTATTACATTACAGCCGTCAAAATTTGAATTATTCCCGATATCCGTCTCTGCCTCCAGAACAGAATCACTGATAACAGAATCAGTCGATGCCCAGGGAGGTGTACTACCTGTTATGGTACTTGTAGGTCCGCTTCCATATTCAAGTCTGTTGTTGTATCTTATTGATATGTTGGAAATATCTAGTTTTCCTGCACTTTCGGAACTTACATTCATCAACAATACGAATCTCTCATCAGTTCCTCCATCCGCTATTACAACATCAGTATAATATCCAGGCGTATTTATCCAGTTGTATGTTATACCATCAAAAGTTGCAATCCGGTTAACACTCACCCTATACTTTCCTTCTGCCCCGTATGCAGGACATGTGAAATTGAATACCGAAGGAGTGCTGTAAGTGGTATTCCTTTCAAACAGTTCATTGCCGGTAACCTGCCTGGTAATATCTCCTGTAAAGCAGGTATAGTTCGCTCCTGTTACATTCCTTCCATTGTCCCATATTACCAATTCAACTTTTTCCGTAGTGTTATACACTCTTGGATATCTCATCTCAACTTTGTCCACATATTGCCTTTCACAGCATTCAAGCGGATTTGCATCCATGGTTATAAGTGAATCCAGCAACCCACCATCTCCAGATACATGCACGCATCCGTTCAGTTGTCCTGCATGCAATAATGCCCCAGTACCGCTGAACTGGGGATAGCGGATGGTAATATTGCTTGGATAGGAACTAAGGTGCTGAATACCACACATGTCAAATTCAACTGCAATAACCGTAACATTGTCAGGCCACCCCGCATGAGGATAATAATATGCCCATAGATATCTTGACATATTGTAGTCCACTGTATAGCTTCCCGGGCCATCATATTGCCTCGATGCAGCACCTGCTCCATCTGAAAATTCCGTTATCGTAACCTGGAATGGCGTTTCGATCGAAGCGCATCCGAAAAGCAATACTAGTGCAATTAAGGATATTAAGGTCGCTTTTTTCATACCGCGGGATGGGGAGACAACTATTAAATTGGTTTCTTCTACTCCTCTCACTCACTTAAGTACTTTTCTACTAACTCGACCTGCTTTTCAAGCGATAAGGAAGTATCCACAGCCAAATGCTCTTTCTCTATGGGCTCGAACTGTGTTTTCACCTTTTTATAAACTTCAAAATCCGCTTCACTCTCGCTTTCCTCTTTTTTCCTCTTGAATATCCTTTCCTTAAGCAAATCCTCATGCGTTACGCATTCCACTATGAAAAAACCAACATCAGCCTTTTTTGCGACCCCTTCTGCGGTTTCCCTTAGTTCCTTTTTGTAAAAAGTAGCATCGAGGACAACATTCTTCCCTTCAGTTAACTGTTTTTCAGCCTCCACGAACATTGCTTCATACACTCTTTTCTTCTCTTCTTCGGTATATTCTCTTTCCTCAAGCATGCTCATCCTGATGCTGTCGCTGTTCAGGTAAACTGCATTAATCTTTTCCGCAACCGCCTTTGCAAGCGTTGTTTTTCCCGTTCCCGGAAGCCCGCATATTATTATCAGCATACAAATCAGAAAGACTATCTGGGAATAATATATTAAATTGTTAGTATGTTACCCTAAAACAATGGTGGATATATGGAGCGGGTGGTAAAAAAGATTAAGGGAGTAAACTCAAAGGTACGGCCGCTTGTTGCCTTCTCCGTCATACTTCTGTTCCTTGTCCTTCTTCTTTCCACCATCCGCGCGAGCATTTTTGGACATGTTGTGGAACCCCATGAGCACATGATATTCGAGATAGTATTCTTAATTCTCCTTGCCATCCTTGCAGAGTCGGTCGTTTTCTATTTCAAGCAACCCACAGTGCTTATCCTCATGCTGCTGGGAGTAGTAATGGGTCCCAGTTTCCTTGAATTGGCATGGCCAGCCATCCAGCATTATCTCTCCTTCCTGCCTGAAACCACCCCCATCGTACTCCAAAACCCCGAATTGGTAAGCCTCTTCGCAACACTAGGTGCAATAATACTTATGTTCAAGGTGGGCCTCCATTCGAGCATCCACAAGATTTTCACAACGCGCAACTTCATCGTGGCAGCGCTTGGAATAGTTTTTCCTTTCGCAGCCGGCTACTGGTTTGCGGTTTCAAGCGGAGGCGGAACCACCTACGCACTGTTCCTTGGCGCAGCCCTTTCAGCCACCAGCGTGGGAGTAACGGTAGCAATCCTAAAGGAGTTCAAACTTATTGAAAAGGATTTTGCGCAGACAATAATAGGTGCGGCGGTAATCGACGACATACTCTGTCTGCTTGTGCTCTCCCTTGTAATCAACATGCCGGAAACGCTGGCACTGGAAGCCATTTATCCTACTCTGGGAATATTATTCTCAGCCATTATTTTTCTCATTGGCGGCTCTTTGGTTGGAAAATATTTTGTGCACAAGCGCATAGACCGTGCAGGACTGGACAACAAAACTTTTTTGTACGTGCTCTCCTTCGTCTTCCTCTACGCCTATATTGCCGAGTTCATAGGCCTCTCCTCAATAGTGGGTGCTTTCCTTGCCGGAGTGCTCCTCAACTATTCCAAACACGTAAAGGAAATAGAAATACGCTCGACTTCCCTGGAACTGCTGTTCACACCAGTTTTCTTTATATCCCTGGGAATGCTTGTTGATGTGAGCGCAATTTTCACACTTGCGGTTCCGATACTTGTAATCTCGCTGCTTGCGATGCTCACAAAACTGATTGGCTGCGGGATTGGGAGTCTTCTTACCGGCTTGGATAAACTCCGTTCCTCCCTGGTCGGTGTTGGCATGTCTCCACGTGGTGAGGTCGCCCTGATTGTCGCCCTCATCGGCCTTCAGCATGGTGCGCTTACTGCTTCTGAGTATACAATAATAACCGCGATGGCTTTCCTTACCACCATTGTAGTTCCGCCTATAATGAGCGGGCTGCTTAGAAAGATGAAGTGATGGAAGGCACGTGGTGTTCCGTAACCGTTTCCAAGAACATTTAAAAAATTACTATAAGAAATCCCCCTATGACAGATGCAATGGTAATCATTACAGCAATAATCGACAGGTTTGTCCAGCTTGTCCAGGCACCGCTAACAGAACCGAAGATTCTTTGGATAGCAGTACCGCTTATCATCGCAATGCTCTTCATGACGCTTTATTTCGGAAAATACAGGAAGGAAGAGCTCGGATGGAATACAGCATTCGGAAACACAATGGTCTTCCTGTTCGTCTCAATAAACATAATACAGGAGATGTACTATTCGAATGGAGCAGGATCATGGAGCAACGTCATCGCAAATCCGTTCCATCTGACAATAACAATCATCCTTGCCACTATCGCGTTCTTTCTGATGTTAATAACCTATTACCATCTGCTCCCGAAAAGAGCAGCATTTTTCCTGTTCTCAGCACCTCCGATAAACGTTACCGTCTATGTCCTTATGACAATGGTATACACTGAAGTTCCTGCGGATTACATAACGCTTGGTGCAGCAATACTTCTCTTCTTCGTGATATTCCTTTTCCTAAAGGTCCTGCAGGCAATCGAGGGGAGGGCAGGACAGCCGGATGGAATTACCG